>JANMPW010000499.1:0-5022 GCA_031370065.1 Acidobacteriota bacterium | reverse complement strand
TCCGGATCTACGACAAGACTGGAGCTCCGCTGACCCCGGCCACCAAGCTCTCCGATCTGTTCGCGCCGCTCGGCGCGCCCTGCGGCACGCGCAACGACGGGGACCCGATCGTGCTGTACGACCCTCTCGCCGACCGCTGGCTCTTCAGCCAGTTCTGCATTCCAGTGTTTCTGCCGACCCCGGCGAATCCCTCGCACCAGGTGATCGCCATCTCGCAGACCGGCGATCCCACCGGCGCCTACTACCTGTATGACTTCATCATGCCCAACCCGAAGCTGAACGACTACCCGCACTTCGGAGTCTGGGCGGACGGCTACTACATGGCGGATAACCAGTTCGGCGACGGCTCCGGGAGCGGCACCTACACCGGTGCCGGCCTCTTTGCCTTCGACCGACTCAAGATGCTCGTCGGCGATCCGTCGGCGACGTTCATCTACTTCGACTACGGCCCGGTGGACCCGAACGCGGGCGGCATGCTGCCCACGGACCTCGACGGACTCGTCCCGCCGCCGCCGGGCACGCCCAACTTCTTCATGGAGTTTCGCGCGGACGAGTTTGGCGATCCGAACGACGCTCTACGCATCTACGAGTTCCACGCCGACTTCGCGAGCCCGGCCTCGTCGACCCTCACGGTCCGGCCGGACCTCAACGTCGCCGCTTTCGACGCGCGACAGCCGAACGGCCGCACCGACGTCGAGCAGCCATCTCCGGCGTTGGCCTCCCAGTACCTCGATTCGGTCTCCGATCGCATGATGCACCGGATCGCCTATCGGACGCTCACCGGAGGCGTGCAGTCTTTCGTCTGCAACTGGACGGTCAACGTCAGCGGCGTCAACCCGACGAGTGCGGCGACCTACCAGGCGGGCGTCCGGTTCGAGGAGCTGCGCCGCGACTCGGGAACCGGGGCGTTCTCGATCCAGAATGAAGTGACGTACTCGACCGATGCCGGCAACGGCCCGACGGGCCGCAATCTTTGGATGGGCAGCGCCGCCCAGGACAATCAGGGCAACAGCGCCGTCGGCTTTTCCGCTTCGAGCACCACACTCCTGCCCTCGATCGTGTGGGCCGGGCGCCTTGCGGGCGATCCTGCGAACGCCCTCGGCCAGGGCGAGGCGACGATGCAGGCGGGCACCGGTGTCCAGCAGGACTCCCAGGCGCGCTGGGGCGACTACAGCGCCATGAGCGTCGATCCCTCCGACGATTGCACGTTCTTCTACACGCAGGAGTACTACGCGAACAACGGGAGCTTTGACTGGAAGACCCGGGTCGGCGCGTTCGCCTTCGCGGGCTGCACGCCTTCGCCCCGCGGCACGCTCCAGGGGCAGATTACGGACTGCCTCTCGAGCAACCCGATTCCCGGAGTCACCGTGTCGACGCCAGAGGGGTTCTTCGCGACCACCGACGCCTCGGGCAATTATTCGATCACGATGCCGCCGGGCACCTACACCGTGAGCTTCTCGAAGTTCGGCTACACGCAGGCAGCGGCCGGGGCCGCGGTGACCAATGGGGGCGTGACGAACGTGAGCCTGTGCCTGGCGGGTTTCCCGGTGCTCGGGTCCGGCGCCGCCACGATCGCGGCGGAATCCTGCGCTCCGCCCAACAACGCGCTCGACCCGGGTGAGAGCGTGACGCTCTCGCTCTGCATCCAGAACACCGGCGGTCTCGACACGACCAGTCTCGTCGCCACGCTGCAGGCGAGTGGCGGCGTGACCAATCCGAGCGCCCCCCAGAACTATGGCGTGGTCGCCGCGGGCGGTCCGGCAGTTTGCAGGGATTTCACGTTTCTCGTCGGCTCGCTGTGCGGGCAGGCGACCCGTGTGAGGCTCCAGCTCCAGGACGGCACGACCAATTTTGGCACGCTCGAGTACGACTTCCAGAACGGCGTTCTGACGCAGACTTACGGCGAGAGCTTCGACGGTGTCGTCGCGCCGAACCTACCGGCGGGCTGGGTCGCGGCGAACGCCGCGGGAGCGGCGCCGCTGTGGGTGACGTCGGCGGCCTTGCCGGACTCGGTCCCGAACGATGCCTTCGTGAACGACCCCGCGACAATCTCGGACAAGCGGCTCACCTCGCCGCCGATCCCGATCGCCAGCCCGGTGGCGCAGCTGAGCTTCCGGAACAACTACATCCTCGAGAACACCTTCGACGGCGGCGTGCTCGAGATCGCGATCGGATCCGGAGCCTTCCAGGACATCCTGGATGCCGGCGGGAGCTTCGTCGCGGGCGGTTACAACGGGACGATCGACACGGGCTTCAACAACCCACTCGCGGGCCGGCCGGCCTGGACGGGCAACTCCGGCGGCTACGTGACGACGACGGTGTCGCTGCCGGCGTCGGCCAACAGCCAGACCGTGCAGCTGCGCTGGCGCATGGGCTCCGACAATTCCACCGCGGGGACCGGCTGGCGCATCGACACCATCACGCTGCTCGGCGGATACGTCTGTTGCAGCGGGCCGGTGCCGGTGGCCCTGGCTGCCGACGCGCATCCGAGCGCGGGCTCGTCGAACGTCAACGGCGTATTCGAGCCCGGTGAGCAGGTCGTCATCGCGCCTTCCTGGATGAACGGCGGCTCGAGCGCGAGCTTCACGCTGACGGGAATCGCATCGAACTACACGGGGCCGGGCGGCGCAACGTACACGTTGAATGACAGCTCGGCCGGCTACGGGACGCTCGCTGCGCTGGCGACATCGGATTGCTTTGCGGCGAGCGCCGACTGCTTCGAGATGTCGGTCGACAATCCGGCGGTGCGGCCGGTGCAGCACTGGGACGCGACGTTCCAGGAGGGGCCGATCGTGGCGCGCCCGTCGGTCTTCCCCGCACCCTTCAAGGTCTGGACGCTGCACATCGGTCTGAGCTTCACCGATACGCCGACCTCCAACATCTTCTATTCATTCATCGAGAACATCTTCCACAACAGCGTGACCGGCGGCTGCGGCGGCACCAGCTACTGTCCGTCCAATCAGACACTGCGCAAGCAGATGGCGGTATTCGTTCTCAAGGCGAAGGAAGGGGCCTCGTTCGTGCCGCCTGCGGCGGTGGGTGTCTTCACGGACGTCCCTCCGGGCGATCCGTTCGCCCCATGGATCGAGGAGCTCTACAACCGCGGTGTCGTTGCCGGGTGCGGAGCGGGCCCGACGTACTGCCCCGACAATCCAGTGCTGCGCCAGCAGATGGCGGTGTTCCTGCTCAAGACGTTGCTGGGGTCGGGCTACACGCCGCCTGCCGCGGCCGGCATCTTCGGCGACGTGCCCGTCGCGAGCCCCTTCGCTTCCTGGATCGAGGATCTGTACAACCGGGGGATCACGGGTGGCTGCAACGCGAGCCCGCTGCTCTACTGCCCGGCCAACTCGGTCACGCGCGGCCAGATGGCGCCCTTCCTGGTCAAGACTTTCGGCCTGCTCCTGTACGGGCCCTAGGCCTCGCGCGCACCCGTTTCTTCGCAAGGCCCCTCGCGAGAGGGGCCTCGTCGTTTTCGTGCGGTATCTTGGCGGCGTGCTGCTTCTCGGTGCGCTCGCTCTGGCGGCGGGCGTCGCGCGGGGCGAGTGCCGTGCGCCGGTGCTGACGGTCGAGATGTCGTCGGCGTCGCCGAAGCAGGGCGGGCTCGTCGCCGTGACGGTGAAGAGCGACGTGCCGCTCGGAAGCGCCGTCGTCTCATCGGGCGGCCGCGAGACGGCGATGGAGCGGGACGGCGAGGGTCGGCTCTTTCTCGCGCTCGTCGGTGTCGATTTCGAAAGCGGCGTCGGTCCGCGGGCGTTGGACGTCGCGGCCGAGGGCCTCTGCGGCGAACGGCACGCGGCCCATCGCGCGTTGCGGGTCTCCCCGGGCAAGTTCCCGGTTCAGAAGCTCCGAGTCGCACCCGCGTATGTCGAGCCGCCCGCGAGCGAGCTCGAGCGCATTCGGAAGGACAAGGAGAAGGTAGGCAGGGTCTGGGCGACCGGCGATCCGCACCGGATGTGGGATGGCCCCTTCGTGCTCCCGGTCGACGCGCCCGCGCGCGACAACTTCGGTTCCCGGCGCGTCTTCAACGGGAAGCCGCGTTCGTCGCACGAGGGTGCCGATCTCTCCGCGCCCGCGGGCGCGCCCGTCGCGGCGCCCGGGCCCGGCCGCGTGGCGCTCGCGGACGATCTCTACTTCTCGGGAGGCACGGTCATCCTCGATCACGGCGCCGGTCTCTTCACGATGTACTTCCACCTCTCGCGGATCGACGTGAAGGCGGGCGACGTCATCCGTGCCGGCGAGGAAATCGGTGTGGTCGGCGCGACCGGTCGCGCGACGGGCCCTCATCTTCATTGGGGCGCCCGGTTGAACCGCGCGCGCATCAACCCGCTCGGGCTGCTGCAGTTACCAGCCTGGCCGCTCGAACCGGCCATTATTGGCCTGACCAGTCAGTCAAGATAACTAGCCTTTCCTTAAGAAAACAAAGGGATTAGAGTTGTACCATCCATGGCGCGCTCTAAGAAATCGAAGTCGGTCGACTTGTCGAAGACCCACCTGCAGCTCATGGTGAACGGTGACGCGGTCGAGGCCGCCTTTGAGCCACACAAGACACTGCTCGAGGTTCTCCGCGAGGACCTCGGCCTGACAGGCACGAAGCACGGCTGCGAGCTTGGCGAGTGCGGTACCTGCGCCGTGCTTCTGGACGGAAAGCCGGTGCTCTCGTGCCTCGTGCTCGGCCTCGATTGCGAGGACCGCCGGGTCGAGACCGTCGAAGGGATGGCGGGCCCGGGCGGCCTCCATCCGCTGCAGAAAGCGTTCGCCGACCTCGGTGCGGCGCAGTGTGGCTACTGCACGCCCGGATTCCTGCTCACGGCGAAGGCCCTCCTCGAGGAGAACTCGAAGCCGACGCTTTCCGAGATCCGCGAAGGGCTCGCCGGGAATCTCTGCCGCTGCACGGGCTACATCAAGATCTTCGAGGCCGTCGAGCTCGCCGCCGCCTGGATGCGTGGCGAAGAGGCCGCACCGCGGCACGAATCGCTCTACGGGTTTGATTTCGACGAGAGCGGGCTGCTGCCTCAATACCCC
>JANMPW010000496.1:0-7138 GCA_031370065.1 Acidobacteriota bacterium | reverse complement strand
GCGGTCGTCAATGAAGCGCTTGAGGCGGAGGATCCGAACTCCCTCGATGGGGGCGGGCTTTGCGTAGTCCTTGGGCTGCGAGCGAAACTCGGGCGCGATGTCGTCTGAAGTCATGGGGGGTATTAGCCGACAGGCGCCGGCGGGAGTCAAGGTTGAAGTTGGGAGGAGCCACGTTCATGGCTCCCCCCGACCCCGCGGCCTACTTCTTGATCTCCCCCTTCGCCGTCCACGCGATCGTGAACCCGTTTCGCTTTTCGTACGAGAACTTCGGGTCCCCGTCGGCGCCGTTGAAGCGGTGCGTCGAATAGGCGAGGTTGAAGCCCTCGTTGGAGGTCGAGAACCAGTACTGGAGGTTCTTGATCGTGGCCGGGGCATCCTTGTCCGGCCGGGCGGTGGCGCTCTTGTCGAGCGAGATCTCGGACAGGCCGCTCGCCATCGTGGCGTGGGCGCCCTTCGCGTCGTCGTGGAACGTCAGGGTGTCCTCGCGAGTCGAGAACTTCTTCCACTTGACGGGGAACACTTTGTTCAGCACGTTGCCGATGGCCTCGCGTTGCGGGGTCGTCGTCTTCTTGTCGAAGGTCACGAGAGCCCAGCTCGTCGGCATCCCGGGGCCCGGGTTCTTGTGCCACTCGCCCCCGAGATCGAGATTCAACCAGACGATCTGGTCCGAGAGGTCCACGTCGCCCCAGTGGCTGCCCTTGCGGAACTTGTACACGTTGTTGGCTTCGCACATGTGCTCGTCGGCCGACGCGCCGAAGTAGCAGGTGCAGAAGAGGGGACACGAGCACCCCTCGATCGAGTCGGCGGTCACGTCGTAGGTGCCCGAGCGGCCGGTGCTCCCGGCCCCGAGGATCGCGATGCCGGCCGCGAGGACCACCGAGATGATTGCCGCCTTTGCCTTGAGACTCATGCGAACCTCCTCTCGAAAGGGCGGTCACAGCACGGGCGACGGCCGTTGCCTCGGTTCCCGGCTTGCCGCGTTACGGCCTTTGTACGACTCGGGCGGACGAATTTCAAGGGGTCTCCGGCCGGGATGTTAGGCTCCAGTCGAAAGATGGGGAGGCAAACATGCTTCGACTCCGCTCCTTGTTGGTTGCCGCCCTGCTCCTGCCGGCCGCGGGCCTCCGGGCCCAGAGTTCGGAGCAGAGCTTCCAGTTCTTCGTGGACGGCGTCCTGACGGCCGGGGTGGTCGGATACCAGATCAATTTCAATCACAACACCGTCACCCGCAGCGACTCGCGGCGGCTCGACACGGCCTACTCGCCGGACCAGCGCATCTTCACCATCTCCGTGACCCAAAAGGGGCTCAACCGGCTCCAGGATTGGTTGAATGGCGCGACGAGCACGGGAACTCCCGCGACCAAGAACGTTTCGCTCGTGGCGCGAACGGCGGACGGGACCATTCTGACGCGGTGGGAACTGACGGGCGTGACCCCGGTGAACGTCTCGTCGTCCGGATCGGGCGCGCTGACACAAGTGGATGCGACTGTCCAATTTTGGTTCGAAACGCTGACCCTGATTCAAGCCAAGGCCGACTGATCGAACCCAACTCCGAAATCCGACGCCCGAAATCCGGCTT
Organism: Acidobacteriota bacterium; assembly: GCA_031370065.1. Lineage (GTDB taxonomy): Bacteria > Acidobacteriota > Thermoanaerobaculia > UBA5066 > Gp7-AA6 > DAHUXD01. The sequence goes on along the minus strand of JANMPW010000496.1, from coordinate 5,559 downwards.
CAGTGCTCCCGTTTCATGTTCCGGATGGCATCGAGGAGCGTGACGGGCGGGCGCTCGAAGCGGGCGCCGAATCCCGGCCTCTTCAGGCTCGGGTCCTGTGTGTCGTCGAGGAATACCACGTTGCCGCGCACGCGGAAGCTGCGGTTGTCACCCGGCAGCGAGAAGACGAGCTCGACGTAGTCCCCGATCTGCGGCTGCGCAACGCGGGGCGTTGCCACGTACATGCCGCCCAGGTTGACCACCTCCACGAACCCGGTCAATTCCTGCTCGCCCCACTTGAGCGTGGCCGGAGCGCCGATGCGGACGCGCTCGGAAGCTCTTTCTTCGGCCGGTTTGCGGCTCATGGGACGCTCCCTCAGGGTCTTGGACGCCGTCAATTCGCAGTTTCCGAAATCCTAGCATAGCGCCTCCGAGGGGCCGATTCAGCGGCTTTCCAGCGCCGGGAGCAGTGTTTTCTCGAGCTTTCGGTACAGTCCAGCGGTCGCCTCGACGTCCCGGCGGCAGTAGGCGGCGATCTCGCGGATCCGCCCGGCGCGGTAGTACGGCCCGACGGAGAATCCATCCATGCCGTGCTCCTTCGGGCTTTCGACGCCGAAGGCCTTGCAGGCGAAATCGAGGTTCCACTTGCGGGAGGCGCCAAAGAACGTGACCGCCTCGAGCAGGTCGGTGTGGGGCCGGATCGCGTAGCGGTAGCCGACCAGGTTTCGTGTAGGCGGGATGCCGAGGACGGCACTGCGCAGCATCAGGAAGGGACCGTCGAACCCCCTTCCGTTGAAGGTGACAAACCGCTGGAAGCGCCGCATCGCCTTCCAGAACTCGGCGAGGAATCCCGTTTCGGTGTCGCCGACGAACTTGAACCGGCCGTCCTCGGACGTCTCCTCGCTGCGCCCGCCCTCCTTTTCGTACCAGATGCGCCCCCGGCCGGAGTCGGGGTTTAACATCGCGACGACGATGATCTTTCCGGTGAGCGGCCAGAGCGACAGGGTCTCCGGCAGGCGCGCGCGCTCTTCGTCGGATCGCGCGTTTTTCGCCAGGTAGGTCTTCTGCGCGTCGTCGAGCGAGTCCCACGGGTGACCCGCGGTTTCAATGTCGAGGACGACGGTCGCCACGGGAAGGGATGCTATTCTGTTCGCGACCCCCGATGAAGCGCCTTTCGCGGATTCTCGCCGTCCTGGGAGTACTCGCGGCGCTGTCCTGCGGGCGCCCCGCGCCGTCGGCGTCCTCCCGATCGACGTTGATGCGCCACCTCATCGGCGATCCGCTGAGCCTCGATCCGACGACCTCGACCGAGGAGCCGGGCCTGCTCGTCGCGGCGATGATCTTTCGTCCCCTCATCGGCATCGACGGCCAGCGCAACCCGGTGCCGGCACTCGCCTCCTCGTGGACCGTCTCGCCCGACGGGCTTTCCTACGAGATCCACCTCGATCCCCGGTACACCTGGGAGAGCGGGGCGCCCGTGACGTCCGACGACGTGCGCTTCACCGTCGAGCGCGTTCGCGACCCGAAGGTCGCGGCGCCGACATGGCGTGCGGGGCTCGAGGACCTCGCGGCGATCGAGACGCCCGACGCCGCGACGGTGCGCTTGCGGTTCAGCAAGCCGTCCGCCGACCGCATGCTCGCCTTCGACCTGCCGATCGTGTCCGCGGCCGCGTTCGGCCACGCGAAGGACGCGGCGCAGACGGCGCGCAAGCCGGTCGGCAGCGGCCCGTACCGCCTGGAGTCCTGGGAATCCAACCAGAAGCTGAAGCTGGTCCGCCGCGACGGCGCCGGAAACTCCGACGCCCGGTACGATGAGATCGTCTTTCGCGTCATTCCCGACGGCGCCGTGCGCTACCAGGCCGGCGCCCGCGGCGAGCTCGACGAATTCCGGTTGAGCCGCGACCAGAGGAAGGCCGCGGAGGCGTCGCCGGATTTCCTCTCGCGGTTCCGCATCCTGAAGGTGCCCCAGTTCATGGAAGCGTTGCTCATCTGGAACTGCCGCGGCCCGTTCCTGTCCGATCCGCGGGTCCGCCTCGCCCTCGCGCATGCCTGGCCGCGGGAGGAGACGGCAAAGCGCCTGTACCCGCCCGACGGGGCGGCGCTCGCTTCGGGTCCCTATCCTCCCGGGGTGCCCGAGAACGCGCCCGGCCTGGCGCCGCCGTCCTACGACGCGACGGAGAGCGCTCGCCTGCTCGAGGAGGCGGGTTGGAAGGCCGGCCCGGATCGAATCCGGCGCAAGGGCGGCAAGAAGGCTTCGATCGAGATGCTCCATCCGACCGGCCAGGCGATCTACACGAGCGTCGGCGAGATCTTTCGCAGCGCGTACGAAAAGGTCGGCGTCCAGTTGGTGATGCGGCCGCTCGACTGGGCCGCGTTCTCGGAGCGCGCCCAGGCCGGGGAATTCGACGTGCAGTTTGCGGGGCGGGTATTCTTCCCGCCGAGCCTCGACCCCTATCCGTTCTTTCACTCTGGCCAGTGGCCGCCGAAGGGCGAGAACGCGGGCTTCTACAAGAACGCGGAGGCGGACCGCCTGATGGACGCGGCGCGCGCCGAGCTCGACCCCGCCCGGCGGCTCGAGCTCTATCGCCAGGTGGCCCGTGTCTTTGCCGCGGACCCGCCGGCCGATTTCCTCTGGGGGGCGGACCAGTACTGGGCGATGTCCCGGCGCGTCGACGAGGTCGAGGTGACGCCGCTCGGCATCTTCCATTTCCTGGCCGGGCCGCTCGGTTGGCGCCCCGCGCCGGCCGCGGCCCGCTGACGGCGTGAGCCCGCCGCTCGGGGGCGTGCTCGTCCTCGACCTCTCGCGCGTCCTCGCGGGGCCCTTCTGCACGATGATGCTCGGGGACCTCGGCGCGCGCGTCGTTAAGGTCGAGCACCCCGAGGACGGCGACGTGACACGCGGATGGGGGCCGCCGTACCACGCGGCGACGGGGATGTCCGCGTACTACCTCTCGGTCAACCGGAACAAGGAGTCGATCGCCCTCGACCTCGCGACGGCCGCGGGCGCGGAGTCGGTGCGGCGGCTCGCCATGCGGGCGGACGTTCTCATCGAAAATTTTCCGCCGGGCGGCCTCGAGAAGTTCGGCCTCTCGCTCGCGGCATTGCGAAAGGCGAACCTGCGCCTTGTCACGGCCTCGATCACGGGTTGCGGCCGCTCCGGCCCGGACGCTTCGGCGCCGGGCTTCGACCTGCTCGCGCAGGCCGGGGCGGGCCTGATGGCGATCACGGGGACGCCCGAAGGCGGGCCGTTGAAATCGGGCGTGGCCGTGTCCGACTTGCTCGCGGGCTGCTATGCAGCGATCGGCGTCCTGGCGGCCCTCGTGGCGCGCGAGCGGACGGGGGCTGGCATGCACGTGGAGACGGACCTCTTCTCCGCGACGCTCGCCTCGCTCATCAACGTCGCCCAGTCGGCGCTGCTGACCGGCGAGGAGGCGGTGCGCCACGGCAACGCGCATCCGCAGATCGTTCCCTACAGAACGTTCGCGGCCTCCGACGGGGACTTCGTGCTCGGTGTCGGCACGGACCGCCAGTTCGAGCGCCTGGCCGTGCTCGTCGGCCGCCCGGAGTGGAGCGGCAGCGGATTGTACGCCGCCAACGACGCGCGGGTGAAGAACCGCGGCTTGCTCGAGCGCGAGCTCGCGGACGTCTTCGTGCGCGAAACGCGCGGGACCTGGGTCGCGCGGTGTCGAGCGGCGGGCATCCCCGCCGGGCCTGTCCGCGGCCCGCTCGAAGCGCTGCGATCCGAGACCGCCCGGGCCCTTCGCAGCGTGATCGAGTCGGAAGGCGTCGAATTCGTCGCGCCGCCGATCCGCGTGGAGGGAGAAGAGCCCCGTATCGCGTTTCCGCCTGGCCTCGGCGCCGACGGAGAACGCCTGCGCCGGGAGTTTGACCTGCCCGAATGAGCGTCGAAGGCGCCCGCGGAAGCCTCGACGGGGTCTCGCGCGCGCTCGCGATCTGCGCGGCCCTGATCGGCGCCTGGCTCTACCTCGGACGCCTCGACGAAGCCCTGCTGCAGCGCGGCAACGAGGCCATGTACGCGAGTCCGCCCATCCAGATGCTGTCGACCGGCGACTGGCTCGTTCCGCGTTGGGAGAACCGCAACTTCCTCGACAAGCCCCCGCTGACTTTCTGGATCGTCGCCGCGGGATACCGGGCCCTCGGGGTCTCGGTCTTCTCCGCGAAGCTCCCTGGCGCGCTCGCGGGTCTTGCGACGGCGCTCCTGCTCGCAAGCTGGGTGGCGCGCCGCTCGGGCGCGAGGGCGGGCGTTCTGGCGGGCCTCATTCTCGTCTTCTCGTTCCAGTTCAGCATGGTGTCGCTCACGTTCGCCGCAGACGCATTCCTGACGCTCGCCGTCACGCTCGCGGTGCTGATTTGCGACACCGCGTGCCGCCGCGCGAACGGCCCGGACGCATTGCTCGGTGTCGGCGCCGGGGCGGCACTGTCCGCCGCGTTCTACGCGAAGGGGCTCGTCGGGGTCGCGCTTGCCCTGGGAGCGGTCGCGGCAGGATTGCTCCTGGACCGGGGCAAGCCCGTGCGCCTCGTCCAGCGGTGCGCGTGGGGGCTCGTTGCGCTCGTTGCGCTCGTCGCGCCATGGCACTGGGCCCTCGACCGGCAGCTGGGGGAGGAGTTCTGGAGGGTTTTCTACTGGGAGAACCAGTTTCTGCGGGGAGCGACGCCGAAGTTCATGCAGATGTCGCGCGGCCCGTTCTTCTATCTCGGGGTGCTCGCGTGGGGCATCTTTCCCTGGTCGTTTCAGCTGCCGGCGGCGCTCGGGCGCTCGAAGGCCTCGCGCGTCTTCCTCGGGTGGTTCCTGCTGGGGCTCGCGTTCTGGTCGCTGCTCGTCATGAAGCGGGAGGTGTACTTCGTCACCGTGCTTCCGGCCGTGGCGGCGCTCGTCGCCGAGGGTCTGACCGAAACGAGCGGCTTCGCAAGAGCGTGGCGCCGGCCGGCCTGGATCCTCGCTTCCCTGGCCCCCTGCGCCGCGCTGCTCGTCCTTGCGCGCGCTTTCCCGCGCCTTGCGGAGCTCGCCGGCTCGCGGTCCGCGGTCGTCCTTCTCGCCCTCGGGCTCGCGGCGCTGGCCGTGGCGCTCATCGCCGCCGGCGTTCTACCGGAGAATCCCCGGACTCCGTTTGCGGTTGTCGTCGGATGCGGCCTGCTCCTGCTCTGCCTCCAGAACCTGGATCTTGCGCTCGGGCGTTTGGATCCGTTGCCCGGCTGGGGCGAGCGCGTCCGCGCGGAGTGCGCCGGGGGCTGCGACGGATTCCTCTTCGGAAACAATTTCAACAGCATCGACTTCTACTCTCGCTTCGACTGGACGATGGTCGCAGATCCGGCCCGCCTGCCCGGCGAGCTCGCGCACCGCAAGGGCTTCCTCGTCATGTGGACGAGTCTGGAGCCTCGCCTCGCGGGCGTGCCCCTCCGGTGGGAAGTCGTGGACCGGCGGCCGGCGTTGCGGGGCGGGATGGTCGCCACGGCTCTCGGGATCGACGGCGGCGGCCTCGATTCCCTCTCGCTCGTGCGGATCGAGCGGCCTTAGGAGCCGCGAGCTCGTCGGCCCCCTCTCCCGGCGGGAGAGGGTTG
>JANMPW010000480.1:0-8670 GCA_031370065.1 Acidobacteriota bacterium | reverse complement strand
CCCGGGGCGACGCCGAAGAACTCCTCGACCCCCTTGTCGTCGAGGAACTTCTCCTTGCCGGTATGGAAGACGCGCACGCGCGAGCCCTCGACCAGCTGCAGCATGTCCTTGTCGGCCGTGACGATGACGACGTCGAAGCCCGCTCGGCGCGCCGAGTGGGAGAGCGTGCCGATCACGTCGTCGGCCTCGTAGCCCGGCATCTCGAGGACCGGGATCCGGTAGGCCTCGCAGGCGCGGCGGATCTCGGGAATCTGCGAGGCCAGGTCGTCCTCCATGGCGGGCCGGTTCGCCTTGTAGGCTTCGTACTCTTCGTGGCGAACCGTCTTCTCCGGGCGGTCGAAGGCGACCGCCAGGTACTCGCTCGGATGCTCGCGGAGCATCTTCTTGAGCATCGTCACGAAGCCGTAGACGGCGTTGGTCGGTTTGCCGGCCTTGGTGGAGAGGCCCCGGATCGCGTGGTAAGCGCGGTGGATGTTGGACATCGCGTCCACGAGGTAGAGGGTCGGGCGCGGCGCAGACATGGACCCGGATTCTATTGGGCTTTCGGCCGCAAGCGTTCGCTTCGCGAACGACGGCCGAGAGTCTCTGTTACCGGGGCCCATCTGTACGCCTGCTGCAAACAAGCCGCGGACACCCCTTTTCAGCAACCTGCTGAAAAGGCAGTCCGGGAGGCTAAAAGCAGCGTTTGGCGCGGGTGCCGTCGATTTTGGCGAATTGCGGTCGCGCCGGGAGCGCGTGGGAGAGAACGGCGAAGTGAAATTTGCTCAGCCGGTTACGCCCGAAACGATGGGGGGTAAAAAACAAATCGCGCGACCCGTTCCCGGAGTCGCGCGATTCAATTTATGTAGTGTACGAAATGGGCACGGATCTGTCAAGCGAAATCGACAAAGTGCCACCGCACTCGTAAGCGACTCTTTTTCAGTGGAATAGGAGATTTAGAAGCGCTTGCGAACGAGCGCGACGACCTGCGAGCGGAGCCTTTGCGACTCCCCCTGCAGCACGGCCGTCTCATGCTGCATCTCCGAGACGAACTCGGCGTCCTCGATTCCGGACAGGTTGATGCCCACGTTCAGAAGCGCCCCCTCAACGCAGGCATCCAGCAGCAGGGCCGCCGCGCCCACGTCCGAGGCCGCATTCGGGTTGCCTTTCTCGGCCAGCTCCGGAAGCGCCGCCAGCAGGCGCACGGCAGCTCGGGCGGTCCGCATCGGAACCTCGGCGGCGCGGCGATTCGCGAGCACGATCCGGTGGGCCCGCGCCGTCTTCTGCTCCTCGGTGTCCTTCGGGAGGCGCCGGGCGCCGACGACGTCGTCGTAGGCCTCGGAATCCTCGCAGGCGAGACTCAGGAACTCCGATCGCGCCAGCTGCGCCGCTTCGGCGATCGGGCGGACGGCGTCGTGGGAGGCGGCGTACTTCTCCTTCGAGAGTGTGAGCGCCGAAACCATCTCCGCCAGGGACGCGCCCATGGCGCCCGCCGTCGCGGCCGCCGTGCCTCCGCCGGGAGTCGGCGCGTCGGAAGCGAGCGCTGCCAGGAATCCGTCGAGCGAGAGCTTCGAAAAATCGGTCATGAGCGGTTCGTCCAGACCACGCGGCCGCGCGAGACGACGGTGGCCGCGAGGTTGATGCCCCAATGATAGATGAGGTGGCGGTCGTCGGGGGCGTCGAGAATGACGAGATCGGCCGACTTTCCCGGCTCGAGGGACCCGGCCTCGGCCGCCAGGCCGAGCGAGGCCGCGGCGTTCAGGGTCATGCCCGTCAGCGTTTCCTCGACCGAGAGGCCCGAGTCGAGGCAGGCGTGGACGGCGACCGCCGCGAGCGATTCGGTGCAGCAGGTCCCGGGGTTCGAGTCCGAGGCGATGGCGACCGCGACCCCCGCCTCGACGAGCGCCCGGGCCGGCGCACGCCGGGAGCGCATCCACCAGGCTGTTCCCGGCAGGACGACGGCCACCGTCCCGGACGCGGCCATGGCCGCGATCTCCGCCTCGCCGATGAAGAGGAGGTGATCGGCCGAGTCGGCTTTGAGCTCCGCCGCGAGCATCGCCCCGCCCGAAAGGGCGAGCTCGTCGGCGTGCACGCGCAGCTTGAGCCCCGCGCGGCGGGCCGCTTCGAGGATGCGGCGCGACTCCGGGACCGTGAAGACACCCTGTTCGCAGAACACATCGCAGTAGCGGGCGAGGCCCTCCCGCGCGACGCGCGGCACGATCTCGTCCGCGACGATCCTCACCCACTCGGCGCGGTTCTCGCGGAACTCGGGCGGGATCTCGTGCGCGGCCATGAGTGTGGGCACGATCCGCGGAAGCGACGCATCCGCCTGCAAAGCCTTCAAAAGAACGAGCGCGCGGATCTCGTCCTTCTCCGTGAGGCCGTAGCCGGACTTCGCCTCGGCCGTCGTGGTCCCGTGCGCGAGCATGGTGGCGAGCCGGCGCGTCACGGCCGCGCGCAGCTCCGCATCCGATCCGGCGCGCGTCGCGCGGACGGTGGCGTTGATGCCGCCGCCCTCCGCGGCAATCGTCGCGTAACTCTCGCCGGCGAGCCGGCGGCCGATCTCGGGCCCCCGGTCGCCCAGCCAGACCGGATGCGTGTGCGCGTCCACGAGGCCCGGGATGACGGCGCGGCCGGAGGCGTCGAGGGAGGTGTCGGCGCCGCGCCCCGCGTACTCCCGCGCGTAGTCGCTCTCGGTACCGACGAAGACGAGGCGCCCGCTCTCGGCGCGCACCGCGGCGTTGGCAATGCGCCGGACCTCCCCCTGCGCCTTGCCCCGCCGCGCCGACGAGCCGAGGGGAGTCGCGAGGCAGGCGATGTTGCGGATTTCGAGGGAGTCAGCCATGTTTGTCATCCCGAGCGCAGCGAGGGATCCCGGGCTCGATCAGGGGCGAGCGCGGTCGAGCACGGGGTCCCTCGGCGCTTCGCGTCTCGGGATGACGCGTAACGGCTTCGCTTCGCCCGTCAACCGGCGCTCTCTTCCTTCGGTTTCCGCGTGATGTACGAAAGCGGCCGCTCCTTGTCGTCATCGTCGCGGTCGAACTCGAGGACCTGCTGGAAGAGCTCGATCATTTTCTGCAGCTGCAGGCGGAAGTTGGTCCGCTGCATCTTGAGCTCGTGGATCGCCTTCTCGATCTCGGCGGCGCGCTGGAGGGCGCTGTGGGTGAGCCTTTCGGCAGAGTCCTGGCCCTCGCGCACGACGAGCTCGGCTTCCTTGCGCGCGGCCGCACGGATGTCTTCGGAGGCCTGCTGCGCCGAGAGGAGCGTCTGCTTCAGGATCTGCTCGCGCTCCCGGTGCTCTTCGTTCTCCTGCTCGAGGGAACGCATCCGGTTGTCGAGATCGGAATTCTCCCGCGCGAGGGCCTCCATGTCCTCGGCGACGTCGACGAGGAACTGGTGGACTTCGACCGGGTCGAGCCCCTTCCACTTGCGCGAGAACTCGCGCTTCTGAATCTCGAGCGGGCTCATTCGTGGGCGCATGGGAACCTCCTGATCAAATGGAAAACGCCAGCCGGGCGAGAAAACGGGAGACGAGGAAGATCGCGAGGAGGACGAGGATCGGCGAAAGATCGATCCCGCCCGTGCGCGACGGCGGCAGCAGCCGGCGGAACGGCTTGAAGAGCGGCTCGGTGACGCCCCAGAGGAAGCGCACGATCGGATTGCGCGGGTCGGGGTTCACCCAGGACACGAGCGCGGCGATGATGACGATCCACTGCAGCCCCCGCAGCGCGTAAAGCAGGACGTCCACGACGGCGCCCATCACCGATCCCCCGACGTTCACGCAATCACCCGCGGGCCGAAGAGGGCCGTCCCGATCCGCACTTGCGTCGAGCCTTCTTCCACGGCGACCGCAAAGTCGTGGCTCATTCCCATCGAAAGCTCGGGAAACGGCCGGCCGAACGCCGCGGCCAGCCGATCGCGGACCTCGACGAGTCGCCGGAAGAAGGGCCGGGCCTTCTCCGGGTCGGGATCGTACGGCGGCACGGCCATCAGGCCGCGAACGTCCAGGTGCTTACGGGCGAGCGCTGCCTCGCAGAGTCGCGGCGCCTCTGCGGCGGGCACGCCGGACTTCGACTCCTCGTTGCCGACGTTGATCTCGAGCCAGACGGGGAGCACGCGGCCCTCGCCGGCCTCGGCGAGGAGCGCGTCCAGGCGGACCGCAAGTCGTTCCCTGTCCAGACTTTCCACGGCTGAAAACCATTGTAGCGCCGACTTCGCCTTGTTGGACTGCAGCGGGCCGATGAGCCGCCAGGTCAGCCCCGGGAACTCACCCCCGAGCGCCGCGATCTTGGCAGCGCCTTCCTGCACCCGGTTCTCGCCGAAGAGCGTGAAGCCCGCGCGAGCGGCATTGGCGATCGTTTCGGGCCCATGGCCCTTGGTGACGGCCATGACCGCGATCTCCTCCGGGCGGCGGCCCGCCTTCGCCGCGGCCCGCGCCACCGACGCGAGGATTTCCGCGCGGCGCCGCGCGATCTCCCCGACCGGGACGGCGGTCACGGCTCGAGCTGGAACTTCTTGCCCGCGAGCTCGCGCTCGCTGGCGTCCGCGCCGAGGTTGGCGAGGCGATCGGCCTTCTTGTTGTCCTCGCGCGGCACGTGCGCGATCGCGAAGCGCCGGAAATTCTTCACGAGCTCGAGCGCCTTCGCGTGGAGGGGCTTCAGGTGCGGCGCCTTGACCTTATAGCGTCCGAGGATCTGCTGGACGAGCAGGAGGCTGTCCGAGGCGATCGACACTTCCGATGCGGACCGGTCCACGGCGCGCTTCAAGGCGAGGAGCAGGGCGCGGTACTCGGCGACGTTGTTGGTGGTGTGGCCGAGCGCCTCGAAGTGTTCCTCGGCGGGCTCATTGCCCTCGGCCGAGACGTAGACGCCCGCACCGGCCGGACCGGGATTGCCGCGAGCGGCACCGTCGATGAAGGCACGGAATCTCATGAGCCGAAAAACGGAAAACGGAAGACGGGAAAGGACACGGAGCAGGCGCCTCTCGTTTTCCGTTTTCCGTGTCCCGATGTCTACGAGCTCTGGGGCTCGTAATACAGGATCCGCTTGCAGCTGTCGCAGTAGATGACCTCGCGGCCCTGTTTCAGGATCTGCATCGCGGCGGGGCGCACCTTGACGTGGCAGGCGGAGCAGGAGCTTCCCTGGACGAGCACGAGGCCCAGGCCGTGCTTCTTGTCGACCAACCGGTGGAAGTCCGCGCGGTCCCGCGGCGGGATCTCCGCTTCGAGGCGGGTGATCTCCTCGCGCGCGCTGGCGAGCTCCTCGTTGATCGCGCGCTGCTCGGCACGCCAATCCTTGAGGCGCTCCTCGTGCTGCTCGGTCTCGGCCGGCAGGGTCTTCTCGCGTTCGTCGAGATCGGCGCGCGCCTTCTCAATCTCCTCCTCGAGCTCGAGGAACCGGTCTTCGGTCGAGCGGATGGCCTTCTCGACGCCGTCGATCTCGTTCAGGGCGGCGGAGTACTCGCGGCTCGACTGCACGTTGCGCAGCTGCGCCTGGTACTTCTTCAATTTCTCCTTGTGGTCGGCGAGCTCGCCCTCGGCCTTGCGTTTCTCGAGCTCGGCCTCGGTCAGCCGCGCCTTGAGCGCCGCGACGGCCTGGACTTTTTCCCGGTAATCGCGATCGACCTGGACGAGGTCGGGCGGGACAGTGTCGCGCCGCTTCTCGCGGTCGTGCACGAACCGGATTCGGGTCTGGAGTCGGTAGAGCTGTCCCAGAAGATTGGTCAACGTGAAACTCCGGGCATGAAAAAGGGTGTTCCGTTTGTGGAACACCCTTCCGTGGAAGACGGATCTTGGTTTCGGTCTCGGATCAGAAGCCTCAAAATCTGTTGCCCTCGTCTGGTGGGTCCACTCGGATTCGAACCGAGGTCTGACCGGTTATGAGCCGGTGGCTCTGGACCGCTGAGCTATGGACCCCTCTGAATATAACAAACAGGGTCGCCTTGCCAAGTCCCTGCCTGGCTGGCCTCAGCGTATGGTCTCGAGGAAGGGCTTCAGTTTCTTCGCCCGCGAGGGGTGCCGGAGCTTGCGCAGGGCCTTCGACTCGATCTGGCGGATCCGTTCGCGCGTGACGTTGAACGACCGGCCGACCTCTTCCAGCGTGTGCTCCGAGCCGTCGCCGACGCCGAAGCGCATCTTCAAAACCTGCTCCTCCCGGGGGGTCAGGGACTTCAGGACCCGGCGCGTCTGCTCCTGCAGGTTCGAGACGAGCACCGCGTCGATCGGGGAAAGGACCCCGCGGTCCTCGATGAAGTCGCCCAGATGCGAATCTTCCTCCTCGCCGATCGGGGTCTCGAGCGAGATGGGCTCCTGTGCGATCTTCATGATCTTGCGGACCTTGGAGACCGGCATGTCCATGCGCTTGGCGATTTCCTCGGCGTTGGGCTCGCGGCCGAGCTCCTGCACGAGCGAGCGCGACGTGCGCGTCAGCTTGTTGATCGTCTCGATCATGTGGACGGGAATGCGGATCGTACGCGCCTGGTCCGCGATCGCGCGCGTGATGGCCTGCCGGATCCACCAGGTCGCGTACGTCGAGAACTTGTACCCGCGCCGGTGCTCGAACTTCTCGACGGCCTTCATCAGGCCGATGTTGCCCTCCTGGATCAGGTCGAGGAACTGGAGGCCGCGGTTCGTGTACTTCTTCGCGATCGAAACCACGAGGCGCAGGTTGGCGACGATCAGCTCGTGCTTGGCCTGGTCGGCCTCCGCTTCGCCGTCGCGCACCGCGCGCAGCGTCTTCTTCACGTCCTCGTGGGCGACGCCGAACTTCTGCTCGAGCTCGCGGATCGACTTGCGGTACTTTGCGATGCGCCTTTTGTAGAAATCGATCCGGGTCGGGTTCTTTTCCTTCTTGAGGATGTTCGTGTCCTGGCGGATCGTGATTTCGGGCGCCGCCATCTGCCGGTCGATGTCCTTCAGGATTCCGATCGCCCGGTTCAGCACGGCGGGCGTGAAGTCCGCGGCGCGGATCAGCTTCGCCATGTCGGCGATCCTGCGGTCGATCGAGGTCTCGATGCGCGCGAGGGCCTTGGTGCCCTTCTTGATCGTGCGCGACTTGAACTTCATCCGCTTGATGTCGATGTCGAGCGCGCCGATTTTCTTGAAGCTGTTGAGGATGCCCTCGATACGGCGCGTGGCGCGGTCGTCGAGGTTCTCCTGCGGCGTTTCGCCGTCGTCGTCGGGCGTGTTGACGAGCTCCCGGACGATGCGCGAGTCGCGACCGGCGTTCTCGAGGAGCTTCAAGATCTCTTCGAGGACGATCGGGTTGTTGGCGAGGGCCTGGTAGATCTTCGCCTCGCCTTCCTCGATGCGCTTGGCGATGCGGACCTCGCCCTCGCGGTCGAGGAGCTTGACCGTTCCCATCTCGCGCAGGTACATGCGGACGGGGTCATTCGTCTTCTCGACGGCCTCGCGCGCCTCTTCGGCCGTTTCGCTCTCGAGCGCGGCGCGGCGGCGAGCGGCGCGGTCGGGGTCGGTGACGATCTCGATGCCGAGCTCGAAGAGCCGCTCGTAGACGAGCTCGAGGTCCTTCGGGGCGGCGGTCGCCTCGTCGGAGAGAATGTTCTGAATCTCCTCGTAGAGCAGGTAGCCCTTCTCGCGCCCGCTCTTGACGAGGAGCTGAACTTCCGGGTGCTTTTCCTCAATCACAATGGCCAAGTTCTCATCCTTTCCGCTGTGGTGCGCGGCTCAGATCCGCCTTGCGCCGCGAAATCTCCTGCTTGCGGCGCATGAGCTCTTCGAGCTCCTGCCCCGCCGCCGTTCCCGCCCGATCGATTGCCCTCTGGATCTCTGCGCTTTCCCGCTCCAGGTATTTTCTTTCGAGGTCCTTGAGGAGCTGATCGACGCCCTTCTCGGTCGGCTCGGGAGATTCATCCAGCGCGATGCCTGAGAGAAACGTCCGCTCGTCTTCCGTAAGGTGTGCGATTTGCCCTTGAAAATCAATAGGTTCAGATCCTGCCCCGGCCTGCCGGAGCGCAAAGACCACCCGTTTCACCCTCGGGTCGGTCAGGTATTCGTCCTTCAAGATGCTTAGAATCAATGAGTTACGATCTCCACCCGCCGTCAGCGAGCGGAGGAGCCGTTTCTCGACGGCCGGCGCTTCCACTGCGGATAACACCGGCATGTTCCCTTGCGTTCCCACACCAGTGGAACGCGATTTTTCGGTCCGAAGATTCGTCTTTTCGCCGCTCCAGAGCACTTCGAGTGGCACGGAGACCGCCGCGGAGAGCTTGCGGTACTCCTCGTAGCGGAGAATCCGGTCGGGGATCATCTTGAGAATCTCGAGGATCTTGCCGATCCGCTCCCGCTTTTCGCCCGATTCGAGCCCGGCCTCGGCGGGCCGGATGTCCTCGAGGAGCCAGGTCAGGTAGTCGGGGGCTTCGTCGATGGCGCGGGTCAGCGACTCCGGCCCCTCGCGGCGCAGAAGGTCGTCCGGGTCCTCTCCCTCGGGCAGCCGCGCGACCCGGGCGTCGAACCCTTGCGCGAGCAGGAGCCCGAGCGCGCCGTGAGTGGCGCTGCGGCCCGCGGAGTCGCCGTCATAACAGACAATTGCGTGCGGGCAGAGACGGCGCAGTTTCTCCGTCTGCTCTGGCGTCAGTGCGGTCCCCATCGACGCGACCGTCTCCTGGATGCCCGCGCGCACCAGCGAGGTGATCGAAGTAGCCCTCGACCAGGACGACCCGATCGCGCCGCCG
>JANMPW010000394.1:0-2786 GCA_031370065.1 Acidobacteriota bacterium | reverse complement strand
CCGAGGTATTCCCCACTTCCGGGCAGGTTACCCACGTGTTACTCACCCGTCCGCCGCTCGACTGGAAGGAGTTGCCCCCCTCCGCCTCGCTCGACTTGCATGTGTTAAGCACGCCGCCAGCGTTCATTCTGAGCCAGGATCAAACTCTCCACTTAAAAGCGTTCTCACGGCGTTTCCGCCGGTCGATAAGAGTTAATCCTGATTTTTGTCCAAGGGTTCGGGGAACCGTAAGGTTCCCTTGCCCAAGGTTGAACCAGAAACTCTGCTTTTTACAAAAAAGCAGGAAAAATGACGTCTGGCACGCTCTACTCAGTTTTCAAGGAACCGCGTCCCCGGACCTCTGCGCCCCGGGCCCCGGGACCGCGCCGTACCGCCGGCGCGAGACCGAAAGAACATCCGTCTTGCGACGGACCTTTCAGACTAGCGAATCTCTTTGGGCTCCGTCAACTAAAAACGGCTCGAGACGCGCCGCCAGTGGCGGACGGCTCTCGCCGGACAGAGACCCCGACCCCTTGGAAAGAACCAACCCTTGCGGGGAACGGGAATATAGGGCCGCCTTAAGCCCCTGTCAAGCGATTTCGAAAAAATCAGAAAAGTCCCATGAAATCGAGCTTTTTCGCCCGCGACGCTGCATAGGAAGTAGTGCAATCCTCACGATCGGGGCAGCGTCCCGAGCACTCTCGAAATCGCTTCGGGGTATGCGATGTGCTCCTGTTCGAGGATTCGGGCCGAAAGTGACTCCTCGGTATCCCCCGGGAGGATCGGGACTCGCCGCTGCAGGACGATCGGCCCCGTGTCGGTCCCCTCGTCCACGAAATGAACCGTACAGCCAGACTCCTTCTCTCCCGCTTCGAGGGCCCGGCGCTGCACGTCGAGGCCCGGAAACTTCGGAAGAAGAGCCGGGTGGATGTTGAGGATTCGCCTGCCCCAGCGCGCAACGAACTCGGGCGAGAGCAGCCGCATGAAACCGGCCAGGCAGATCAGGTCGGGCCGGGCCTCGTCGAGCCACCGGAGTATCTCGTCCTCTTGGGCGCGCCTGCCCGGGTACCGCTTCCGGTCCACGGCGAAGGCAGGCAGACCCCGATTCCTGGCCCGGTCGAGGCCTGGCGCGTCCGGGTCGTCGGAAAGAACGGCCACGATCTCCGCGTCCGGGATCTCGCCGCCCGCGACCGCGTCCGCAATGGCCTCGAAGTTGGAACCGCGCCCGGAGAGGAGGATGGCGAGCCGGTGTTTACCAGGCATGAGTCGACAGTTTACCGTCGACCATCAACAGTCTCGGGAAGCCTTTGTGGACTGTGAACTGTCGACTCTCGACTGTCGACTTCCTCTCAGGCCGGCGGCGGCTCGACGATGACGCGATGGCTTCCCGGCATGACGTTGCCGATTGCGTACCAGCGCTGGCCGGCATCCTTCCAGATCTGCCCCACGCCTGCCAGGTCCGCGGCAGCGACGAAGACCACCATGCCGATCCCCATGTTGAACACGCGATGCATCTCCTCGAAGGAGACGTCCCCCTCGCGCTCGATCAGCCCGAACACGGGCAACACCGGCCAGGCCCCCGACTTCACCATCACGTCGAGCCCCTCGGGGAGCACGCGCGGGATGTTGTCGTAGAAACCGCCGCCCGTCAGGTGCGCCATGCCATGGACGAGGTCCGCCTCGAGCAACGGCTCCATCGCCTTGCCGTACGACAGGTGCGCGTCGAGCAGCACGTCCCCGATCATTCGTCCGTCGAGCTCGGGGAGCGTGTCCTGCGGCTTCTTTCCCATCGTCTCGAAGAACACCCGGCGGGCGAGCGTGTACCCGTTGGTCTGCAGGCCGATGGACGGCAGCCCCAATGCAACGTCTCCGGCAGCGATGCGCGAGCCGTCGACGATCTTCGCGCGGTCGACCACGCCCACGATCGTCCCCGCGACGTCGTACTCGCCAGCGGCGTAGAAGCCCGGCATCTCCGCCGTCTCGCCGCCGAGAAGCGCCGTGCCGTTTTCCCGGCAGGCGCGCGCGAGGCCCGCAATCACGCTCTCGATCAGGCCCGGCTCCACCTTGCCCGTGGCGATGTAGTCGAGGAAGAAGAGCGGTTTTGCCCCCTGCACGAGGATGTCGTTGACGCAGTGGTTGACGAGGTCGGCCCCAACCGTGTCGTGACGGCCCATCTCGATCGCGACCTTCAACTTCGTCCCGACGCCATCCGTCGAGCCGACGAGCACGGGCTCGCGGTACTTCGAGAAGTCCGGCTGAAAGAGCCCGCCGAATCCCCCGACGTCGCCGAGAACGCCCGGCGTGAAGGTCGAGCGGATCGCCGCCTTCGCGCGGGCGAGCGCCGCGGCTTTTGCATCGATGTCGACGCCGGCTTCGGCGTAGCGGGAGGGCTTCAAGCGAGCCGAATTATAGGCGACGAGGTCGCAGGATTGCTCCTCCGGGCGCTTGCGCCGCGACGGCGTAGTGCTGCCGGCACCACTGCGACAGCAGCACACCGAATCCCTGGCCGAAGGGATTGATCCCGTACTCGCCGGTCGGCCGCTCAAAAACAACGACGGCGTCCGGCGGCGCCTTGTCGAATCTCGCGATCAGGGAGCGCTCGGCCCCGACATTGAGCCAGCCCGGCAGCAGATGAAGGAAGGGAGAGACCGAGTGCACGCCGAAGAGCACATCGTCCGCCGAGACCTCGGGCACGACGAGCACCCTTTCCCCCGGGTGAAGCTCAGATCCGAGGAGTTGGAACAATCGCGCCTGGGGGACATCCAGAAAAACGCGGCCCCGCAGCGTTTCCAGCGGCACCCGCGACG
>JANMPW010000368.1:0-3393 GCA_031370065.1 Acidobacteriota bacterium | reverse complement strand
CTCGTCGGTCCAGATGGCGTTGGCGATCCACCAGCGCTTGCCGTCCCAGAAGAGTTCGATCGAGTTGATGCCGCGCTTGATGATGGGGCCGGTCTCGGTCTGGCGGGTTTCGTAAGTGCTCCACACGTGCGCGATGGGGCCGAAGCGCTCGGTGACGCGGTGGATCTCCCTCTCGACGAAACCCTTCGTCAACATCGCGTCCGACGAGTCCACGAACTGCTGGTGGTCGACGATTTTCGGAGCGGGTTGGCCGTTCTTGTCGAAGTCCACGATCACGAAGCGCACGTCCTTGATGTAGAGCGTTCGATCCCTCGCCCAGTTTCGGGGCTGACCGGCCGGCCCGGTGACGACCTCGTAGTACGCCTTGACCATCCCGTCGATCGTCGCGACGTCTTCCGGGCGCGGGGCCACGGTGGCGACGGCCACGTGCGTTTGCGCCGCCGCTGTTGCGGCCAGAAGCGCACCGAGAGCGATGGAAACGAGAGTCTTCATGGGTTTCCTCCTATGCCGTCTGTTGTTTTAGTCCACGATCACGCCGGCATATCCAACCACACTCGACGTGTCTCCCGTCTCGTCGCCGCTGTCGCGGCGCGCGAGGACGCGCGCGCGGCGGGCTCCGGCCGCCCGGGCGGCGAAGAGCAGCGCCGTCGCGGGCAGGAAGCCGCACATGGAGATGGACTCGGTCCGCACGACGCGGAAGAGGCCCTCGGGATCGAGCCCCTCGACCCGGGCCAGCGCCATGTCGTCCTTGCGCCGGCCCTCTTGGCGGCTCTCGAAATGGTTCATGTCGGAGGATGCGAGGACGAGCGGCGGCTCGGCTTCCTCGGCGCAGAGGGTGGCGAGCGCATCGCCCACCTCGCGGCACAGGGCGAGGCTCGGCTCACCGAGGCACACCGGGACGAACGCGACGTCCCTCCGCAGGATCTGCAGGAAGGGCAGCTGCACTTCGAGCGAATGCTCCCGCAGGTGGGCGCCCGCGTCTTCCTCGAGCGACGGCGCGAGCGCGAGGAGCCTGTCCGCCAGCCGCCGATTGACGGAAACGTCGCCGAGGGGGGTGCGCCAGGCGTCCGACGGGTCGAGGGCAGCGGGAGCTCCGCGTCCGGTGTGGTTGGGACAGAGGATGACGCACGTCGCCGGAATCCGAAGGCGCGCGTAGACCGCGCCGGCGACCGGACCCGAATACACGTAGCCGGCGTGGGGCACAATCGCGCCGAAGGCCGGCCGGGGCTGCGTCCCGAGCGGCAGATACGAGCGAACGTCCTCCTCGAGGCGATTGGGCCGCGCGTCGTAGAAGGTGCCGGCGACTGCCGGGACCCGGATTGTCATGGCCCCCTGCCGGGTCAGTTCACCAGCAGCGTCGCCTCTGCGGACTGGCCTGCCAGCTCGGCGCGGATCGTCGCGGCGCCGGCCGTGCGGCCCTGGGCCACTCCCGCCGAGTCCACGGTGGCGACAGCGGGGTTGGAGGACTTGAAGACCGCGGCGGCCTCGGGGATGAGGGCGCCGTCCGGGGCGTAGGCCTTGACCTCGAAGTGCTGGGATTCTCCCACGCGCGCAAGCGCGGTGGCCGGCCGGATCTCCAGCCGGGCGATCGGGCGCAGGATGACGTTCACGTCGCAGCCGCCCTGGATGTCGCCGATCCTGGCGATGATGGTGGTGGTGCCCGCCGCCACGGACGTGACGACGCCGCCCTCGGCAGCCTTCGCGATCTTCGGGTCTGCCGAGCTCCACTCGGGCTTGATGTCGACCGGCTTCTGGTTCGAGTCCTTGACCGTGTAGGAGACCGGGATGGCGGTGCCGGCAGGGCCCGTCAGGGCCAGCGACACCGGGGTGATCTCGATCGAGGCGACGTCCACGACCTCGACGGGAATCTGGGCCGAGACGGTTTCATACGTGGCGGTCACCATCGACTTGCCGGGCTTCTTTGCGACGATGCGGCCGCCGGGCTCGGCTTCCACGTTGTCGTTGGACGCGCTCCAGGTAGCGGTTGCCTGCTCGAAGCCCTTTCCGTTCTTGTCGAGAACCTGCGCGGAGAGCCGCTGTGAACGGTCGAGACCGTAGATCTTGACGTCCTTGGAGCGCTTGCCCTTGCCGGCCGCGTCGACGGTGATCTGGATGGAAGCGGGCTTGCGGGAGCAGGCGGCGGCGACGAGGACCGCGCCGAGCAGGCAAACTATGGAGCGACGTGAACGCATCCCTTTCACCTCCTGAGGTTTATCGTCTTTTGAGAATAGCACCGTTTCACATCCATCCGAGGATCCGCCGCGCCCGGCGCGCGACCCGATCGCGATGGCGCACGGGATCGTAGATTCGGGGCGATGGGATCACGGCCGCGAGCGTCGCGGCCTCCTCGCGCGTGAGCGCGCGAGCGGGCTTGCCCATGTACCGGCGCGCCGCCGCTTCCACGCCGAAGGTCCGCGGCCCGAATTCGATGATGTTCAGGTACAGCTCGAGGATTCGCTTCTTCGATAGCTCCCGTTCGAGGCGCCAGGCGATGAAGAGCTCCCGGAGCTTTCGCCAGGGCGTTCGGGCGGGAGAGAGGTAGAGGTTCTTGGCGAGCTGCTGGGTGATCGTCGAGCCGCCCACCTTGAGCTTGCCCTTCTCCCAGTTCTTCTCGGCGGCGCCCCGCATCGCCTCCCAGTCCACGCCCTCGTGCTCCCAGAAGCGCACGTCCTCCGCGACGACGACGGCCCGCTGCACGTCCGGCGCGACCTGCGACAGCGGCACGGGGCTCCACTCGAGGCGCGTGCTCTTGCCCTCTCTGGCGAGCGCGGCCTTGCGGCGCTCCATGTACGCGGTCGTCGAGGGCCAGGACTTCGCGAGCGGCCTCACGTCGGGCAGCGTCGCCCAAAACAAAGCCGCGGCCCCGAGGGCCGCGGCGCAGGAGCCGATGAGGATGCTCCGTCTCACGAGACCCGGGCGCCGCTTACTTCTTGACGGTTGGAGCCGCGCTCCAGGCGCGGACGGGAGCGAAGAATTTTCCGATTCCGCTCACGACCGGACAGTCGTAAGCGCTCTTCTCAACTTCCGGACACCCTCATCGGCCTCGTCCTTCGAAAGCACCAGGTGCGGACGGAAGCGGACGGCGTTGGCGCCGGAGGCGAGGCCCATCATCCCGTTCTCGAGGCAGGCTGCCAGCGTGCGGTCGCGCATCTGCTTGTCGGGCAAGTCGAAGGCGATGAAGAGGCCGCGGCCGCGCACGTTCGTCATGACGCCCGGGAATTCTTCGGCCAGTTCGCGCAGGCGGGCCTGAAGGTGCTCGCCGACGACGCGCGCGTTCTCGATCAGGTTTTCCTCGGCGATGATCTCGAGGTACTTCGCGCAGCGGATCATGTCCACCAGGTTGCCGCCCCAGGTCGAGTTGATGCGCGAGGACACCTTGAAGACGTTGTCCGG
>JANMPW010000297.1:0-2078 GCA_031370065.1 Acidobacteriota bacterium | reverse complement strand
AGATGCCATCGCCGATCGAGACGCTGTTGCGCGTCCAGGCTTCCCCCGTCCCGACCCAAACGACCTTCGGGTTCTTCGGGTCGATCGTCACGGCGCCGATCGACTGCACCGGCTGCTTGTCGAAGACCGGCTTGAAGGTCGTTCCGCCGTTGACGGACTTCCACACGCCGCCCGAGGCCGCGCCGATGAAGACCGTCAGGCGCGAGCCCTCGCGCACCGCGTCGAGCGCTGCCACGCGGCCGCTCATCTTTGCCGAGCCGATGTTGCGCGCGCCGAGGCCGGAGATCGTCTCCGAGTCGACCCGGACGGCCGGCGCAACCGCCGGCTCCGCCGCACGGGCGGCCAGCGCCGCGCCGAGAATTCCTGCCGAAAGTCCAACCAGCGTTCGTGCCTTCGTTGCGCCCCTCACTTCGACACCGCCGGCGCCGAGGGCTGGCGGAAAATCTGTTCGTCCATCGGCACGTTCGCCTCGATCTTCTGGTACACGAGCTTCGACTTTTCCTGGCTGCCCTTGCGGCCGGATTCGATCGAGTGGGGGAGGTACCAGCCGGCGACTTGCTTGTAGTCGCCGAGCGAGGCTTCGGATTCGCGCTCGGCTCCCCGGATCATCCGCTTGAATTCGATCTTGATGGGGACGAAATAGTCCGTGTCCATGTAGTAGTACTGGACGTCGCCATTCTTGAGCATCACCTTGAGCTTCCAGGCGTCCGTGCCCTCGACCGGCTCGCTGCCGACGAGCTCGATGGTGTTGCCCTTCTCCTTGTAGTGGACGAGCTGGCCATCGAAGACGGAGTCCTCGAGGATCCCCTTCAGCTCGTCTTCGCCGAGCGGCTCGGGATCCTTCTTGCCCTGCCAGGGCTCGATCTTCCAGCCCGTCGTGCCGTCGTACGCGGTCACACCCGTCATGCCCTGGAACGTGAACTCCTGCCGCACGAGGTTCGGCCGCTCGTTCTGTTCGACGACCTTGGCTTCGAATCCGCCGCCACCGGTGAACTTGCCGCTGCGCTTGAGCGTCTTGACGGCCTCGATCTTCTCCATCCCGCCGACCGTCTTGACGTACTTCGCGACGATTTCGTCGGCGGTCGGCGTCGAGGCCGGCGTCTGGGCCAGTAGCGGCGCGGCCAGGAGCGCCAGGCAGGCGAGTGAACCCTTGCGTCGAAACATCGGTCTCCTCCCGTCAAAAAAATGAAGCGCGGAGCCCCGATGGGGGCGCCCGAGAGGGTATTACGACCGGAGGGGGGGCGGGGTTCTGTTTTCAGGCCCGAATCGGCCGGAAAATGGGGCCGGCTGGAAACTCAAAGCCGGGAAGGAGCGTGGATCGGACCACGTCCGTCTCGCCGCAAAGCGTCTGGCGGCGGAAGCCTTCCGAATTGACGAGCACCTCGATTGTCTTCGCCGCCGGGTCCACCAGCCACATCTCCCGCACGCCGAAGGTGGCGTAGCGTTTGGCCTTGGCCACGCGGTCGCGCGTCTCAGTCGAAGGCGAGAGCACCTCGACGACGAGGTCGGGGGCCCCAGCAATGTACTCCTCGCCGATCAGGGATGCATGGTCGGCAGCGATGAAGAAAACGTCGGGTTGCAGGACGTCGAACTGTGAGAGCACGACGTCGCAGGGAGCGACAAATATCAGGCCTCGCCTCCGAGGCTCGACGAAGTCCTCCAGCACTCGGGCGAGCCGTTGGACGACGACTTGGTGATTCGGCGTCGGAGCGGGCGTCAAGAGCGGCTCTCCATCCACCACCTCGTAGCGGCGGTCCTCGGGGAGGAGGGCGTAGTCCTCGTAGGTGAACTTCAGCGCGGCCGGCACGCTCATGGAACGATTCTAAGCCTCCGGAGCCTCCCCGAAAGGGGCCTCTGGATACCTATTGTCGCGAGACAGCAGGGCCCCTGGGGTCAGACCCCCGCGGGGGTCTGACCCCGCGCGGACTTTCTTGGGCGTCAGACCCCGATTACGGCTGTATGACGAGGTGGGTTCCGCCGAAGATCTCGAGCGCGGAGCCCGTGATGCCGGCGGCGTCGTCGGAGGCTAGGAAGAGGACGGCTTTGGCGACGTCGCGGGGCCAGAGCTTTTCGGCCAG
>JANMPW010000246.1:0-4482 GCA_031370065.1 Acidobacteriota bacterium | reverse complement strand
AGCGCCGCGCGCCGGGCGAAGTCGGCGGTTTCCTCCGCCTGGATGCCGCTGACGGGTTCCTGCGCGGCCAGCGCCGCGCCGAGCCCGAGGGCGGCCACAACCACAAGGAGAATGCAGGCTTTCGCGCCTGCTTTCGCCGTCGAGATCAATGCCCGGTCGCCCAGCGCCCGGCTTTCAGAATCGAGGACGAGGCTGCCAAATCGAAAGGTCATGACCCCAACGAAAACACTATAACCCCCCGGGGAGTTCCTGCCCGGGCCGGGAGGCGCGAGAGCCGGGACGAAGCCGCGTTACGCCGCGATCGGCTCGAGCCGGGACACGCGGGGCGACAGCGATTCCGAGCCGCGCTCGGTGCAGACGATGTCGTCCTCGATGCGCACGCCAAAGCGCCCCGGCAGGTAGATTCCCGGCTCCGAGGTGAAGGTCATCCCCGGCTTGAGGATCGTCTTGTCGTGGCCCACCATGTACGGCGCCTCGTGCACGTCGATCCCGAGGCCGTGGCCGAGGCGGTGCGTGAAGTACTCGCCATAGCCCGCCTCCTCGATGACCTTGCGAGCGGCCGCGTCGACCTCAAAGCAGGGGACTCCGGGGGCCGCCTTGTCGATCGCGGCGGACTGCGCGTCGAGCACGATGGACCAGATCTTGCGGTACTCGTCCGTCGGCGTGCCGTAGAAGGTCGAGCGCGTGATGTCGTAGTAGTAGCCGTCCGGCTTGTCCCAGGCGTCGATCAGGACCGCCTGGTCGCGCGAGAGCGGGGTCGAGCCCGAGGCGCCGTGCGGCAGCGCCGAGGAGGGGCCGAACTGCACCATGTTTTCGCCGCCAACCAGCGCCGAGATTTCCGCCTCGAGGCAGCCGGGCTTCAAGGCCTCGAAGGCGCGGCGAAAGCGCGGCAGCGCGACGGCGACCGCCTGCCGGATCATGTTGATCTCGTCCTCGGACTTGATCATGCGCAGCGCACCGAACATCGACGCCGCCGACACGGGCTTCCACGAAGGGCGTTTCTCGAGCAGGCGCTCGACGTCGTCATAGGCCGTGGACGGCTCGATCGCGAGCGCCCCGCCGGATGCCGGGAAGAGTGCCGCCGCCTTCGCGAAGGGGTCTTCGGTCTCCTCCCAGGTCACGACGCGCTCGACGGCGGACATCCGGCGCAAACGCTCGGCCTCGAAGGCGGGGCAAATGGCCACCGGCTCCATATCCTGGAAGAGAAGCAGGGCCGTCAGACGTTCGCTGCGGTGGAAGTCGATCCCCGTGAGATAAAAGAGGTTCGAGGACGGTGTGGCGTACAGGCCATCGGTTTTCAAAGAACGCAACTCGGCGCGCACGGTGTCGAGGCGTCGGAGGTAGATTTCGCGCTTGGTCGGCATGCGGCGGATGCTAGCAGAATCGCTTCGGACGGTCTCGCGCCGGTCCTGGCCCGTCCTTCTGGCGGCAATGGTCCTTCTCGAGGCCAACGGTTGCCGCCGGGGGAGCGATCTCGTCTCGCCTGGCGCTCCGGTGATCCTCATTTCCGTGGACACGCTGCGCGCCGATCACCTGCCCGCGTATGGCTACCGGGCCGTCGACACGCCGAACCTGGATGCGTTTCGCCAGGACGCGGTGCTCTTCGAGAACGCCTATTCGCAGGTCCCGCTGACGCTGCCCTCGCACACGGCGATCATGACGGGACTGCTGCCCCCGCAGAACGGCGTGCGCGACAACCTTGGATACGCGCTCGGGCTCGGGCCGGCGACGATCGCCGGCACGCTCAAGGAGAAGGGCTACGCGACCGGCGGCGCCGTCTCGACGATCGTTCTGTCGCATGCGACGGGAGTCTCGCGGGGGTTCGACTTTTACGAGGACAACATCGAGCCCGCCAGGGTCAGCCAATCCATCTCGCGGGTGCAGCGCGGCGGCAACGACACGCAGGCGCTGCTGGCGGAGTGGGTCGCGGGGCATTCGGACAAGCCGTTCTTCGCTTTTCTGCAT
This sequence comes from Acidobacteriota bacterium, assembly GCA_031370065.1. GTDB lineage: Bacteria > Acidobacteriota > Thermoanaerobaculia > UBA5066 > Gp7-AA6 > DAHUXD01. The sequence goes on along the minus strand of JANMPW010000246.1, from coordinate 2,517 downwards.
CTTTTCGAGCCGCATTCGCCCTACGAGCCCCCCGAGCCGTATCTCTCCCGGTACAAGCTGCGCTACGACGGCGAGATCGCGAGGGCCGACGAGATCGTCGGAACCTTCCTGAAGTTCCTCAAGGAGGGCGGCGTCTACGACCGCGCTCTGATCGTGTTCCTCTCGGACCATGGCGAAGGGCTCAATGACCACGGCGAGGACGAGCATGGAGTGCTGATCTACCGGGAGGCGATCCACGTCCCCCTGATGGTGAAGTTTCCGAAATCGGCGCGCCGGGGCGAGTCCGTTCGCGCTCCGGTCGGGCTCGTGGACGTCTTTCCGACCGTGGCGCAGGTCCTCGGCATTCCGGCCCCGGTGGGTCTCGCGGGCCGCTCGCTCGTCGGCACGCTCGGCCCGGTCGACGCCGCTGCCGCCCAACCGAGGCGGATCTACAGCGAGACGCTCTACCCGCGGCTCCATCTCGGCTGGAGCGATCTCGCCTCTCTCGTGGACGACCGCGACCACTACATCGAGTCTCCGCGCCCCGAGCTCTACGATCTCGCTGCCGATCCGGGCGAGAAGAACGACCTCGCGACGGGCCTGCCGCCGGCTTTCCGCTCGATGCGCGCTCAGCTCGCGCGCATGGCCCGGCCGCTCCAGCCGCCGGGCAACTCCGACCCCGAGCAGATGAAGAAGCTCGCCGCGCTCGGCTACATCAGCGCATCCACGGCCGATCTGACGAAGAAGGACCTTCCCGCGCCCCGCGACCGCATCGGGGCCGTCGCGCAGCTCAAGGAGGGCTTCGGCGCACTGCAGGGCGGGCGCTACGCGGAGGCCGTCGCCGTGTTCGGCAAGCTGCTGAAGAACGAGCCCGGCATGACGGACGTGTGGCAGATGTACGGCGAGGCATGCATGAAGCTCGGGAAGGAGGACGAAGCCCTCGCGGCGCTCCTGCAGGCGGCGAAGCTATCGCCGCTCAATCCCCAGGTCATGATGGCGCTCTCGGACTACTACCTCGAGATCGGCAACTACGAGGAGGCGCGCAAACACGCGGAAGCGGCGGGGGACTCGGGCTCGACCAGCCCCCACGAGAACCTGGCCCGGATTGCGCTGGTCAAGGGCGATCTCGATGCCGCGGAGCGGGAGTCGCGGGCGGCGCTCGCGAAGTACCCGCTGCGGCGGATTCCGCACCTCATGATTGCGCGCTCGCGCCACGACCGCGGCGACTACACGAGCGCGCTCGCCGAGCTCGATCTGGCCGCCCGGCCGAGCTCCGGCGACATCACGCCGCTGCAGAACCTGAACTACCTGCGCGGGGATAGCCTTGCCCGCCTCGGCCGCGAGGCGGAGGCGGAGGCGGCGTTCCTGCAGGAAATTCGCGACTTCCCCGGCAATGCATCGCCGCGAGCCGCGATCGCGTTCCTGTATGCGAGCCAGGGACGCGAATCCGATGCGCGCAAGGCCCTCTCCGACCTCGTCCGCGACCTGCATACGCCCGAGGCCTATTTTGCGGCGATCAAGACCTACGAGATTCTCGGCGATCCGCAGAGCGCCGCCGGGCTCCGAGCCGAGCAGCGGCGGCTGTTTCCGAATGCGCGGGAGCGCAAGAGTGCGGCGGGGGGCTGACGCGTTCCGAGTTTCGAGTCCCGAGTCCCGTAATCCGAGTCTTACTTGCGCAGGTCCCGTCCCGACATCTCCTCCGGCGCGGGAAATTCCTGGATCCCGAGCAGTGTCGGGGCGACGTCGGAGAGAGCGCCGCCGTCGCGGAGCGTCCCTTTCCCGGCGCAGAGGATGAACGGCACGGGGTTCGAAGTGTGCGCGGTGTGGGGAGCGCCCGTCTCGGGGTCGATCATCTTTTCGGCGTTGCCGTGGTCGGCGGTCATCATGAGCAGGACGCCAGCGTCCTGGCACGCGGCCTCGAGGATGCCGAAGCAGCGGTCGAGCGTCTCGATCGCGACGATCGTCTCCGGGAGTTTGCCGGTGTGGCCCACCATGTCGGCGTTGGCGAAGTTGACGACATGGGCGCCGAACTTCCCGTCCCGGAGCGCGCGGACCGCCTCCTCGGTGATCTGCGCGGCGCTCATCTCTGGGTGAAGGTCGTACGTCGCTCCCCTCCAGGAAGGAACGAGGATCCGCTCCTCGCCCGGATACGTCTGCTCGACGCCGCCGTTGAAGAAGTACGTGACGTGGGCGTACTTCTCGGTCTCGGCCAGGCGCAGATTCGCGACGCCCCGCTCGGCCCAGACGTCCGCGAGGATGTGTGTCCGGGCGCGCGGCGGGAACGCGGCGGGCAGATCGAACTCCGCCTTGTATTCCGTGAAGCCGACGAAGTGGAGCTTCGGCGGCTTCGGCCGAGGAAAGTCGGCAAACCCGGGTTCGGTCAGCGCGCGCGTGATTTGCCGGGCGCGGTCCGCCCGGAAATTGAAGAACACCACCGCGTCCCCGTCGCCGATCGGGCCGACAGGCTCGCCGTGCTCGGTGATCACCGTCGGCTGGATGAACTCGTCGGACTCGCCGCGTTCGTAGGCGGCTTCGATG
>JANMPW010000233.1:0-3431 GCA_031370065.1 Acidobacteriota bacterium | reverse complement strand
GCGGCGTCCACGTCGTGGACGCGAGCCGGCGAAAGCTGGCCGAGGTGAGGGTCGTATGAGCACATCCATTCCGGATGCCGTGTCGACCAGCGGGCGGCACTACCCCATCGAGCCCCATCCCGCCGAGCACAGCGACCTCGTGCGCGTCTATGTCTGGGAATGGCCTGTAAGGCTCACCCACTGGGCGATCGTCCTCTCGATCGCCGTCCTCGCCGTCACGGGGATCACGATCGGCTATCCCCTCCTGATCGTCCGGGGTCCGGCGGGAGAGAACTTCCTGATCGGAACATTCAAGATCGTCCACTCCTACGCGGCGATCGTCTTCACGCTCTCGGTTCTCTCCCGGATCGCGTGGATGTTCCTCGGGAATCACTTTGCGACCTGGGACAAGTTCATTCCGGTCAAGAGCCGGCGGCGCCGCGGACTCTGGCGGACGCTGCGGTTTTACCTCTTCCAGCTCCGAAAGCCGCCCGGCTTCATCGGCCACAACCCGCTGGCCGGCCTGACCTACACCCTGGTTTTCGGCCTCTATCTCGTGATGATCACGACGGGGTTCTCGCTCTACTCGATGAGCGCCGGCGTCGGCTCGCCGATGCGCGTCTTCCGCTTCCTCGTCCCGCTGGTCGGCGGCCTGCAGACGGCGCGCTTCATCCACCACGGCGTCATGTGGCTTCTCATCGGCTTTGCCGTCCATCACGTCTATAGCGCCATGCTGATGTCCCAGATCGAGGCCAACGCCACGATGGAGTCGATCTTCTCCGGCTACAAATTCGTCCACAAAGATGACGTCATCTATTCCGGGTACCGGCATATCGATCCCAAAGACATCCATGAGCGACACCTCTAGGCCGATCCGGCTCCTGATCCTCGGACTCGGAAACCTCCTCTGCGGCGATGACGGCCTGGGGCCAGCCGCGATCGCGCGGCTGAGAGCACGGTACGAAATCCCCGACGGGGTCAGCGTCCAGGACGGGGGCACGCTCGGTCTCGCCCTTCTCCCCTACCTCGAGGACGCCGAGAAGGCGATCCTCGTGGACGCCATCCGGACCGACGACCCTCCCGGCTCCCACGTCCGGCTGGATGGCGAAGACGTCGGCCCTGCCGTGGCGAGCCGGCTCTCTGCCCACCAGGTCGGCGTGGCCGACCTGCTGGACGCGGCCCGGTGGAGAGGCCGCCTGCCGGACGTACTCGTCCTCCTCGGCCTCGTCCCCCAGACACTGGAGCTGGGGCTTCGCCGGTCGCCCCGAGTAGAGGCGCACCTGCCCGAACTGATACAGCGGATCGTGGAGGAAGCGCGCGTGCTGGGTTTCAAGCTCACGCTCCGCCGGGACGATGAAGCGCCGGCTGCTTCTGGCTCTCTGGACGTCGCTCGGGCTCTGGGCCTGTAGGGACCTTCCGGAGCCGGATGGGGAAACGCCTCAAGATGGAGATCCGGGGAGCCGTCCAAGGGGTCGGCTTTCGGCCGTTCGTCTACCGTCTGGCCACGGGCCTCGGGCTCTCCGGCTGGGTTTTGAACGACATCCGCGGCGTGTTTCTCGAGGTGGAGGGAGACCCGGAGCAGCTCTCCGCGTTCCGGGAGCGCGTTCGGACCGAGACTCCTCCGAGGGCGAGGATTCAGGGCCTGAACGAGAGCTGGCTCGACCCGATCGGCTACGAGGGCTTTCAGATTCGAACCAGCGAGGCGAAGGGGACCAAGACTGTCCTCATCCTCCCCGACATCGCCACCTGTCAGGACTGCCTTACCGAGATTCTCGATCCCGAGAACCGCCGCTACCGGTACCCGTTCGCCAACTGCACGAACTGCGGGCCTCGCTTCACGATCGTCCGCGACCTCCCCTACGATCGCCCGAACACCACGATGCGCGGCTTCGCGCTCTGTCGGGAGTGCCGGGCCGAGTACGAAAGCCCTCTCGACCGCCGCTTTCACGCGCAGCCGACGGCCTGTCCCGCCTGCGGGCCGCAGCTCGCGGCCTGGACCGGATCCGGTGAGGTGCTCGCGCGGGGAGACGAGGCGCTGGCGGTCGCCGCCGACGTGCTCCTTCGGGGCGATGTCCTCGCGTGCAAGGGCCTCGGCGGCTTCCACCTGATGTGCGACGCGCGGAACGAGGCCGCCGTCGGGCGGCTCCGCGCCCGCAAGGCACGCGAAGACAAGCCCTTCGCGCTCATGGTGAGGGATCTCGCCGCCGCGCGGTCGCTCGCGGAGATCTCTCCCGCCGCCGCGGCGCTCCTCGAGTCCGCCGAGGCGCCCATCGTCCTCCTGCCCCGCCTCGGCGAAGAGGCCGTCGCCCGGGCGGTCGCACCGGGCCGGCCGGAGCTCGGGCTCATGCTCCCCGCCACGCCCCTCCACCACCTGTTGCTGCGTGCCGCCTCTGCCCCTCTCGTCGCCACGAGCGGGAACCTGAGCGAGGAGCCCATCTGCACGGACGAGCTCGAGGCGCTCTCGCGTCTGGCCGGAATGGCCGACGTCTTTCTCGTACACGACCGGCCGATCGAGCGGCACGCCGACGACAGCGTCGTGCGCATTGCGGCCGACGCGCCCCGCGTCCTCCGGCGCGCCCGGGGATATGCGCCGCTGCCCGTGCCCGTGGCCGAGGAGCTGCCGGTCATCCTCGCCGTGGGCGCGCACATGAAGACGGCGGTGGCGCTCGGGCTCGGCGGGCGGGTCTTCCTCTCGCAGCACGTGGGCGACCTCGAGACGCCCGAGGCGATGAACGCCTTCCGGCGCGTCATCGCGGACTTCCTGCGACTCTACGAGGCAAGCCCCGTTCTCGTCGCGCACGACCTCCACCCCGGCTATCCCTCCACGCTCTGGGCGGAGGAATGGGCGGTCGAGCACGGCATTCCTTCGCTCGCCGTCCAGCACCACCATGCTCATCTCGTGTCGTGCCTCGCCGAAAATGAAACGCCGGGGCCCGCGCTCGGCGTCACGTGGGACGGCACGGGCTACGGCACGGACGGAACCGTCTGGGGCGGGGAGTTCCTCCGAGGCGACGCGGGTGGGTTCACGCGCTTCGCCCATCTCAGGCCGTTCCGCCTGCCGGGCGGCGAGGCAGCGGTCCGCGAACCGCGCCGCGCGGCCCTCGCCGTTCTGTTCGAAGTTTTCGGCGGCGACGCTCTCTCACGCGAGGACCTCCCGCCCGTGCGCGCCTTCTCTCCGAACGAGCGGACACTTCTCGCGCAGATGCTCGAAACCGGCCTGAACGCGCCTCTGACGACGAGCGCGGGGCGCCTCTTCGACGCCGTGGCCGCGCTCCTCGGCCTTTCGCAGCGGACGCGCTACGAGGGCCAGGCCGCGATGGCCCTCGAGGCCGCGGCCGACCCGCGCGAGGAGGCGGCCTGGCCGCTCCCGCTCGTGCTCCGCGAGGGCGCACCCGCCCTGCTGGATTGGGAGCCCCTCCTCCGCGCCCTCCTCTGCGCCTTCCTTCGCTGCC
>JANMPW010000218.1:0-19253 GCA_031370065.1 Acidobacteriota bacterium | reverse complement strand
AGGCCGAACGGGTGCTCGGGTTCCGCGCGCGCGTGCCGCTGGCGGAGGGATTGAAGAAGGCCGTGGATTGGTATCGGAAGTCAGTAAGCAGTAAGCAGGAACCAGGATCAGAGCATTCAAGAGGCACATGAACATCTGCATGGTTGGGACCGGTTACGTGGGACTCGTCACGGGGGCGTGCCTCGCGGACTTTGGAATGAACGTCGTTTGCGTCGACAAGGACGCCGACAAGATCGCCGCCCTGCAGCGGGGCGAGATACAGATCTACGAGCCCGGCCTCGAGGAAGTCGTCGCGCGCAACGAGCGCGCCGGTCGGCTGCGCTTCACCACGGACTTGAAGACCGGCATCGAGGACGCCCTGGCGATCTTCATCGCGGTCGGCACGCCGCCGAAGGCGGACGGCTCGCCGGACCTCACGTTCGTCGCGCAAGTGGCCGAAGCGGTCGCGCTGCACATGAACGGCTACAAGGTCGTCGTCACCAAGTCCACCGTGCCCACCGGCACGGGCCGCATGATCGAGCAGATCCTGAAGGAGAAGAACGGGCGCCACCCCTTTTCCGTCGTGTCCAACCCCGAGTTCCTGCGCGAGGGCTCGGCCGTCGCGGATTTCCTGCGCCCGGATCGCGTCATCATCGGCGCCAGCGACGCGCGCGCCGTCGAGGTCCTGAAGGAGATCTACAGTCCGCTCTACCTGATCGAGACCCCCTTCCTGATCACCGACGTCGCCTCGGCCGAGCTCATCAAGTACGCCTCGAACGGTTTCCTCGCCGTGAAGATCTCCTTCATCAACGAGATCGCGCGGCTCTGCGAGCTCATGGGCGCCGACGTCCACGACGTCGCCAAGGGCATGGGCCTGGACCGCCGCATCGGCTCGAAGTTCCTTCACCCCGGCCCCGGATTCGGCGGCTCCTGCTTCCCGAAGGACACCTCGGCGGCGGCCGACCTCGCGCGCCAGCACGGTTACACCTTCCAGATCATCGAGGCGACCATGCGGGTCAACGCGGAGACCAAGGCCCGCATGATCGGGAAGATCGGCGACGCCGCGGGGCCGTTGGCTGGCAAGACGGCGGCCGTGCTCGGCCTCTCCTTCAAGCCGGAGACCGACGACATCCGCGAGTCGCCGGCGCTGGCCGTTGTGGCGGACCTTCTCGGGGCGGGCGTCGCCGTCCGCGCCTTCGACCCGGCCGCGATGCCGGGCGCCAAGGCCCTTCATCCCGAAATTCACCTTGCGCGGGACGCCTACGACTGCGCGGCGGGCGCCGACTTTCTCGTCCTCGCGACGGAATGGAACGCGTTCCGGGCGCTGGACCTGCAGCGGCTGGCGAGCCTGATGCGCTCGAAAACAATGATCGACCTGCGCAACGTCTACGACCCGAAAGAGATGCGCGCCGCGGGCTGGACGTACGCCTGCGTCGGCCGGAAGTGACGGAACGAAAAAAGGCAGGAGCATGAGAGTTCTCGTAACGGGAGGCGCGGGTTTTCTCGGAAGCCACCTCTGTGACCGCCTCCTCCGTGAGGGTCACGAGGTCGTCGCCATGGACAGCCTTCTGACCGGCAATCCGCGAAACCTCGCGCACCTCGAGGCGGAGAAACGTTTCCGCTTCGTGCGCCACGACGTCACCCAGTTCATCTTCGTGGACGGCCCGCTCGACGCCGTTCTCCATTTCGCTTCGCCCGCCTCGCCCATCGATTACCTCGAGCTCCCGATCCAGACGCTCAAGGTCGGCTCCCTCGGAACGCACAACGCGCTCGGCCTCGCGTTCGAGAAGAAGGCGCGGTTCCTCCTCGCCTCCACGTCCGAGATCTACGGCGACCCGCTCATTCACCCGCAGCCCGAGACCTACTGGGGCAACGTCAACCCGATCGGCCCGCGGGGCGTCTACGACGAGGCAAAGCGCTTCGGCGAGGCGATCACGATGGCGTATCGGCGGGCTCACGGCGTCGACACGCGGATCGTCCGGATCTTCAATACCTACGGCGAGCGCATGCGGCCGAGGGACGGCCGGGTCGTTCCCGCGCTGATTGGACAGGCGCTCGCGGGCGAGCCGATGACGGTCTTCGGCGACGGCTCGCAGACCCGGTCGTTCTGCTACGTCTCGGACCTCGTCGACGGCGTCTACCGCCTGCTCCAGTCGGACATCCCCGACCCGACGAACATCGGCAACCCGGCCGAGCTCTCCGTTCTCGAGTTCGCCCGCAGGATCCGCGAGCTCACCGGCACCCGCAGCGAGATCGTCTTCAAGCCCCTTCCGGTCGACGACCCGAAGGTCCGGCAGCCCGACATCACGAAGGCGAAAGAGAAGCTGGGATGGGAGCCGAAAGTGAAGTTGGAGGAGGGGTTGAAGAGGACGATCGAGTACTTCCGGAGCCTTGGAACCTAGGAATCCTCGCCGTCTCGCCCGATCGCCTCAACCGGACAGGAGTCCATGGCCTCCTGGCACTGCGCGTCTTCCTCGGGGGTCCCGGGCTGGCTGGAGACGTAGGAATACCCCTTGTCCTCGTTGCGCTCGAAGTTCCGGGCAGCGGTGACGCGGCAGACGTCGCAGTCGATGCATTGGGTGTCGACGTAGTATTTTCCGGGCACGCTCTCGGGCACCTTGTCCTTGCGGTCGGCCATGAGGGCGGGAACCTTAGCATGCCGCCCCGCGGCCAACAAATGAGGGGCGGCTCAAGACCCGGCCCCTGCCGGACCGCTGGTTTAGACTGCCCCGCGTGGTCCGGCGCCTCGTGATCGCAATCGTCCTGGCGGGCATCGTGGGCTGCCGCCGCCCGGTCTTGCCCGTGGTCGCCCGCGCCGACCGCGACGCCGCGGCGGGCCGGCGCATCTTCGAGCGCAAGTGCGCGTCGTGCCACAACACGAACGGCGACGGCAAGACGATCGTGGCGAGCCACCTCCCCTACGCCAGCCTGATCGACGGCGTGTGGCGCTCGGACGGCAGTCCCGCCGCGATCGAGAAGCAGGTGCGGCTCGGCCGCGATCCGATGCCAGAGTTCCAGGGGAAACTGACCGACGAGGAGATCCGCCAGGTGACGGCCTACGTCGGCGCCCTCTCCCGCGCGGCACAGGAGAGCGCCCGGGCCGCAGGCGTGCCCACGCGATGACACGCAAGATCCCGCTCTTCCCGCTTCCGGAGGTCGTCCTGCTGCCGGGGACGCTGCTGCCCCTGCACATTTTCGAGCCCCGCTATCGCGCCATGGTGGCCGACGCGCTCGAGGCCGACCGCACGATCGGCGTGACGATGTTGAAGCCCGGTGCCGAGCCGTCCGAGCAGGTCCCCGCGATCCACCGCATCGGGACAGCCGGAGAGATCGTCGAATCGGAAACGCTTCCGGACGGGCGCTACAACATCCTCCTCGAAGCGCGGTTCCGGTTCCGGGTACTCGAGGAGCGGGCGCCCGATCCGTACCGCGTGGCGCGCGTCGAAGAGGTCCAAACCGTGCCGTTTTCGGAGGCCGGCGAGGGCGAGCGCATCGTCGCCTCTGCAACCGCCCTCTACGCAGAGATCGCCCGCGCGCTCGACCTGCCTCCGCTGCCCGGCGAACAGATCTCCCCCGAACGGCTCGCCTCGGAAATGGCGCTGCGCCTGCGCCATGCCCCGCCCGAGCTCCAGGCGCTCCTCGAGACCGACTCGCTCGCCTCCCGCTTCGAGTCCCTCAGGGGCCGGATGCGCGAATGGAAGGACCGCCTCGACTTCCTCGCTCCGTTCCGGCCGAGGGAGCTCGATCCGAAGAACAACTAGAGCGAGGCGTTCAACGCGCGTTCGTGCGCCCAGCTGCGGATCGCCTTGATCTGCTCCTCCATCGTGACGGCGAGCGGCACGGTCGCCGCGATCATCCGGTAGAGGTCGTCCTCGGTGACCGCCCTGCTTTCCGCGTAGGCGTCCACGACCGCGGAGATGACGGCCTGTTCGATCTCGGCGCCATTCCAGCCGTTCGTGGCCTTGGCGAGGAAGACGAGGTCGAACCGAGCCACGTCGCACCGGTTCTTCGCCAGATGGATCGCGAAGATTTGCTTGCGCTCCTCCTCGTTGGGAAGGTCCACGAAGAAGACCTGGTCGAACCGGCCCTTCCGGATGATTTCGGCCGGGAGCAGGTGGATCCGGTTGGCGGTCGCCGCGACGAAGACGAGCGCGCTCTTCTCCTGCATCCAGGTCAGGAACCCGGAGAAGATGCGCGACATCGAGGCGTCGCCGCCCTCCCGATAGCCGCCGACGCCCATCTCGATCTCGTCGATCCAGAGGACCGCGGGAGAGACGGACTCCACCGCGCGGAGCGCCCGGAGAAAGGTCAGCTCGGGATTGTCGGTCCCGAAGACGGCGTTCATGTCCAGCCGGAAGAGCGGAAGGTTCCACAGGGTCGAGATGGTCTTGACGCAGAGGCTCTTGCCGCATCCGGAGATCCCCATGAGGAGGATCCCCTTCGGGATCGGGATGCCGGCGTCGAGCGCGTCCTTCGAGAAGAGGGCCTGGCGCTTCAGCAGCCACGCCTTCAGGACCGCGTAGCCGCCGACGTCGTCGAGCGAGAAGCGCGGGGGCACGAACTCGAGCACTCCCTCCTTGCGGGACATCTGCTCCTTCTCGCCGAGGACCTCGAGGAATCCCGCCTCGTCGAAGGATTTCCGGGCGGCGAACACCTTGGAGGCGAGGTGCCCGATCTCGTCCGCCGTCAGGCCGCGCATCGCCAGCGACAACCGGCGCATCTGCGGCTCGTCGATCGCGATCGAAAGGCGTCGCCGCAAGTGCCCGTCCAGGATCTTCGCGATCTCGTTGTCGTCGGGAAGCTCGTACTCGACGACGTAGATCTCCTTCTTCGCGTCTTCCGGGATCGCGAGGCGCGGAGAGACGATCAGCACGTGTCTGCCCCGGTCCTTGAGCGCGCGGTAGAGGTCGCGCAGGCGCCGCACGATCTCCGGGCGGCCGGAGGTCGGGAAGTCCTTGAGCAGGTAGAAGCCCTTGCCCGACGCGGCGAGAATCGCCTCGAGTGCGCGCAACGGGTCCTGCGTGTCCGGGACCGGCGCGCCGTCGACCACCAGGCCGTCGACCACCGACCAGACGCCGTAGGGACAGGGCGCGCCGTAAAAAGTCTTCGCCAGGTGCTGCGCCAGACGCTCGACCCGCGTTTCCTCCCAGCTCATCACGTAGATCAGCGGGTGGCCGCCGAGGAGCGCCTTGCGAATCCGCTCCATCGCCCGGTTCGGGGCGACGACGGGAGTCGTGACGGCGGTGCTCATCCACTCGATTGTAACGCGCCCCGGCCCGCCGGGCGGTTACAATGCCCGACGATGGCAAATCCCGAGCACTGGAAGCTCCTCGGCACGCCCGGATGGAACGAGTGGCGCGTCAAGAACTCCAACGTGACGCCGGACTTGACCGGCGCCGACCTCGCGGGGATGGACCTGTCCGGCAAGGATCTCAAGCGCGCGGACCTGACCCGCGCGGACCTCTCCCGCGCGACCGTCGCGGGGACGGATTTCACGCGCGCGACGCTGCGCCACACGAAGTGGGAGGGCGTTTCGGGCCCGGGCGCGATCCTGGAGCACTGCGACCTCGACTTCCTGGATTTCACGAAGGTCTTCTTCGCGGGAGCCCGCCTGCGCTCCGCCTCGCTCCAGAGCTGCGCGCTGGCGGGAACGGATTTCGCCGGCGCAGACCTCTCCCTGACCCGCCTCGAGGGCGCTGACCTTTCGGGAGCCAACCTCGCGGGCGCCATTCTCAAGGACGTCAACTTCCGCGGCATCAAGCTCGCCAACGCGCACTTCGACGGCGCCGATCTCTCGCGCGCGGTCCTCGAAGGGATCGTGGCCACACGGGGCTCCTTTCCCAACGCGAACTTCGCCGGAGCGAATCTCAAGGGCTGCGATCTGACGGGCGCGGACTTGCGCCGCGCGAAGTTCACGGGCGCCAACCTCCGGCAGGCGGCGCTGAATGCCGCCGATTGCGATCGCGCGGAGTTCACCGACACGGACATGGAGCTCGCCTCGGCCGTGGAGACCAACTTCACGGCGGCCAACTTCGACCGGGCCCGACTCCGGAAGGCCGACCTGCGCCGCGCGGTGTTCCTCGACGCCAGCGGCACCGACGTCAGCTTCGCCGAGGCGAAGTTGACCGAGGTGGACCTGCGCTCGGCGCGCTTCGAGAAAGCCAACTTCCAGGGCGCGGACCTGTCCAGGGTCGTGCTCCGGCGGGCGAACCTGAAGCCGTACAGTTTCGTCGGAGCGTCCTTCTCGGGCGCGGACCTGGCCGAGGCGCAGGCGGAGGGAGTGAACTTCTCCCGCGCCGACCTCTCGCTCGGAAGCTTCCGCCTGGCGAACCTGAAGCGGGCCGATTTTTCCGGCTGCCGAGGCTTCGACGCGGACCTCTCGGGGTCGCTGCTCATCGGGGCCAACTTCCAGGGCGCGAGCCTGCAGGACGCGGACCTGCGCTTCGCGCGCGCGATCGGAGCCAACTTCACCGGGGCCGCGCTCAAGGGCGCCGATCTCGCCAACTCGGACTTCACCGAGGCCGTCTTCAAGAAAACGAAGTTTTGGGGCGCCACCGCGCGCCGCGCCAAGGCCCCGAAGGGCCATGGCCTCCTCTTCTCGCTTTCCACGATGTTCTCGAAGGCCAAGGAAAAAAAGACCAAGGCCGCCGACGAGAAGGAAGCCAAGCGCCAGAAGCGCATCGCCGATCTCGAAGCCGAAGCCTCGAAAAAGGCGCCGCATTTGACCGGGAGGCGGTAAACGGGAAACAGGAAACGACCCCGAGACGCCGACCCTCGTTTTCCGTTTACCCTTTCCCGTTTCCCGGCTTCACCGGCGTCGACTCGGCGGCGGCCTTCCGGAACGCCGTTTCGAGTTTCTCCGCGGCATCGCGATCGACGAGGAATCCCCCGGGCCGCGCCGAAACCCGCGCGGTCATCCCGGCGGCTCCGGGGTACAGCGACACGGTCCAGGGGTTCCCGGACTTCATACGGACCGTCACGGTCACAGTCGCGGGATCGAGCGTTTTCACCTCGGTCTCGTCGACGAAAGCCCTGCTCTTCAAGTCGAGCAGCGCGCCGAGCGCATCGTCGGCCGCTGCTGCGAGCACGGGACGGCCTCCGGAGCTCCATCCGCCGTCCTTCTGCTCGAGAACAATGCGCGTCTTCCCGAACGCCGCATCGATCCCCATGGCATCGCTCCGGTTGAAGCCGAGGAGCGCGCGGCCGCGGAACGCCTCCCCCTCCTTCGACAGCTCGTCCACGACGTCGCGGTCGATGGTGAGGACCTGTCCATCGCGCCGCGCGTAAATCGTGTTGCCATCCGAACGCGTCGCGCCAAAGTCGACCGCGGTGACCGCGCCCTTCGCGCCCGTGATCGAAACGTGGAAGAGCGCCGGGTTCAGGCCGATCGCCGCCAGATCCTGGCTGCCGTGGACGAAGTCCTTGACCCGCAGGCGCAGGAGGGACGCCGCCAGGCGGTCGACTTGCGCCGCGTCGGCAAGGTCGGACATCGGCTCGACGAACCACCAGGCTCCCTGCTTGCGCGCAAAGACGAGCCGGCCCCGCCCGCGCAGGATCTCCAGCCGCGTCATGTCCGCCGGGGCCCCGCCGAAGACCTCCCGGCTCTCGAAGTCGTCCGCGCTCTTCCTCAGGGACGCGAGCACGGCCGCCGGCACGAAGAGGACCTTCTGCGTCCCCACGACGCGCGCGGCGACGACATCGGTGCCGGGGATCGCGGCGCCGAACTCGATTGTCCGCGTCTTGCGGGACTTCGCCTGCGCCGGGTCGCCCCAGACAATCGTGGCCTTCGCCGCCGGCTTGTCCAGCCCGTAGTCAGCCGCCCGGGCGTCGTTGGCGTCCTCGCCGCCCGCGCGCTTGAACTCGGCGAGCTCGGACAACACGCTGCCGACGGCAAACGGGTCGGCCGCATATTTCTCGGGCTTGATCATTTTCCAACCCGCGTCGGCCGCCCGCTGGAATTCGAGGATCTCGCCCGCGCGGGTGAGCTCGATCCGCTCGACCTGGTCCTCCGGAATGTCCCAGTAGAGGTCGCCTTTGCGCGTCCGATCTTCGGTCGTCGGCATCCGGCGCTCGAAAAGAAAAATGAAACCAAAGAGGAGGGCGACCACCGCGGTCAGTGCGAGCAGCTTCTTCGCGGACACGGGCTGTTCGACCCTAGTCCCGCCGCCGGTACCAGACCCAGATGCCGAGCAGGATGGCGAGGGCAGGCAGCCCGACGATGACCGTCCAGCCGATCCGGACGACCTGGCTTTCGGTGAGCGAGAGCGACGCCTGCTCCGGCGTCTTCGGCGCGATGCCGATTTGACGGTCCCGGCCGGCCAGCCACTGCGCGGCGTTCGCGAACAGCGTGCCGTTGGCGCCGTTCTGAATGGAGGCGTTGGCCGCGAACCGGGAGTTGCCGATCACGACGAGCCGAGGCGATTTGGGATCGCCCTTCTTCTCGTCGGCGGGCCCCACGGCGACGGCCAACGAGACCGGCCCCGGCGTGTCCCCCGGCTCCTTCTTGAGACCGACATCGAGCTGCTTGAGGTTGGTCTCGCCCCATCCTTCCGCGGACGTCTCGACGAGCATGGCCTCGGCGAGGCCCTCCGGCGCTTTCTCGGCCTTCGTCACCGAGCGCGCGAGCTGGAGCACGAGCGGGAGACCCTCGGCGGCCAGCGAGCGGACAATCGGATGGCTGCCATATTTGCTCGCAACCAGGGTTTCGGCCCCCACGTTGGGAAGCGCGTTGGCTGGATCCACGACGAGGTCGTCGCCCAGCCGAATGCCGTACTTTCCGAGCAGGGCGCCCAGGCCGAGGTCCGCCGGCGGCGCTCCCGGGCCGGGCAGGATCGGGTCGAGGAGCAACAGGGCGTGCCCGCCCGCCGCGAGGTACTTCGCGAGCGCCGCGGCCTCCGGCTCGAGAAACGCCGTGCGGGGTCCGGCCACGACGATGAGATCCACGTCCTTCGGAAGGTCGTCCTTGCCCAGCGCCTCCCACGTTGCGACGATCAGGTTGCCGCGCTCGAGCGCCTGCCGGGCGTCGGCGTAGCCGCGCCCGCGCTCGGTGGAATCGATCGCCGCCTCGCCGTGCCCCTTCGTGAAATACACGCGGGACTGCCGGTCTTCGGTCACCGAGAGGATGGCGGACGTGAAGGCCTCCTCCGCCTTGAAGCTCTTGACGGTCGCCGTGCCGCCCATTCCGGCGCCCGAGAAATCGAAATCGGCGAGCTTGTCCTCCTCGACGTACTTCCGGCGATCGCCGGAGCGGAACACGACCGTATTCTCCCGCACGCCGGCCTCCTTGACGAGCGCTTCGGCCCGGGCCATGTTGCGCTGCGGGTCGAGGTACTCGACTTCGATCTTCGGGCTGCGCTCCTGGTAACGCGCCAACAGCTCCTTGACCTCGGGCAGCACGCGCGAGCGTCCCGCCACCATGAACACCGTCACCTGGACGGGTTTCTCGAGGCCCTCGAGGGTCTTCTTCGTGGTCTCCGAGAGGGAGTACACCTGCGCCCGCGTCCAGTCGAACCGCTTCCAGTGGCGCGTCGAGAGGTAGTTCACGCCCAGGAAGAGGGCAGCCGCCAGGAGGATGCCGACCGTCGACGCGGAGAGGCGCGTGAAGCGGGCGCTCACGGCGTCTCCTTCTTCGAGGAGAGGACCGTCGCCGCGAGCAGCAGGAAGAACGCCGTCCCCGAGAGGTAGTACACGATCCGGCGCGTGTCGACGACGCCCCGCGCAAACTCGTCCATGTGGTCCCAGATGTTGAAGTACCCGATCAGGCTCTGCCGCGCCGGGTCCGCGCCCGACTCGAAGAGGCCCACCGAGAAAACCGGGATCAGGATCGCAAAGGTCAGGATGGCCGCGAGGATCTGGTTTTTCGTCAGCGCGGAAGCGAACGTGCCGATCGCGAGGAAATACGCGCCGAGCAGCGCGATCCCAGCGTAACCCGAGGCCGCCGCGCCGAGGTCGACCGAGGTCTTCGCGCGCAGAAAGAGGATGAACAGGACGCTCGGCACCCACAGCACCAGAAAGAAGCCGAGTGCGCCGAGAAACTTGCCAACGACCACGGTCGTCTCGGAGACCGGGGACGTGAGCAGGACCTCGAGCGTGCCCGAGCGCCGCTCCTCGGCGAGCAGACGCATCGTTAGGATCGGAACGATGAAGAGCGTGAAGATCCAGAAGTAGGTGTTCGTGAACATCAGCGAGAGGAACCGCTCGCGCGGAGCTCCCGGCGCCGACAGGAAGGCGACGATGCGCGAGAAGATGATGCCATTCAGAAACATGTACGCCGTGAGGATCACGTAGGCCAGCGGCGACAGGAAATAGGCGCGCCACTCCCGGCCGACGATCGCGAAGAGCTTTCTCACGAGGGCTCCCCTTGCGCGAGGGCGGCGGGTGCGGCGCCGGCGGCGCTCTCGTCGTGACGCGTCAGGCGGACGAACACGTCCTCGAGCGAGAGCGCTTCGCGGGTGAGCTCCCGGAGGACCCAGCCGTTGGCGACCGCGAGGCGGAAGACCTCCTCGCGCGGATCGGCGCCCGGCAGGCAGAGGATGCGCGCGCGCGTCTCCCCCGCCGCTTCCTCGACTTCCACCGCGGAGACACCGGGGAGATTCGCGAGCCCCTCCCGGACCGCCACGTTGCCCTTCCACGCCACGCGCAGCGTCGACGCGCCGGCGAGCTTCGAGCGCAACTCCGCGGGCGTCCCCTCGGCAACGATGCGGCCGCGATCGATGATCAGCACGCGGTCGCACACCGCCTCGACCTCGGGCAGGATGTGCGTCGAAAGCAGCACCGCGCGATCACGCCCGAGCTGCCGGATCGTCTCGCGGATCTTGATGATCTGCACGGGGTCGAGGCCGATCGTCGGCTCGTCGAGGACGAGCACGGGCGGCTGGTGGACGAGGGCCCCGGCCAGCGCCGTGCGCTGCCGGAATCCCTTCGACAGGCTTTCGATCCGGCGGCCGGCCACGTCTGCGAGCAGGCACCGGTCGATCGCCTCGGCGACCCGCCCGCGCACGGCCTTGCCGGGAACCCCCTCGAGGCGCGCGCGGAAGGACAGGTACTCGGCCACCCGCATCTCGAGGTATGTGGCCGCGGACTCGGGCAGGTAGCCGATCGCGCCGCGGGCCTGCGCGGACTCGCTCACGATGTCATGGCCCGCCACCCGCGCCGACCCGGAGGTCGGAGGGAGAAAGCCCGTGAGCACGCGCATCGTCGTGGTCTTGCCGGCGCCGTTAGGGCCGAGGAAGCCCACGATCTCTCCCTGCTTCACCGAGAACGTCACGTCGTCCACGGCGAGGCGCGTGGGATACCGCTTGGAGAGGCTCTGTACTTCGATCATGCGGACCGCGTTGGAAACGCGCCGAAGAATAAACCATATTCCCCCAAACAGGACTCGTTATCATGACCCCCGTGATTTCCGTCGAGGCAGTGACCAAGACCTATGGACGCTTCGGCCAGAAGACCCGCGCGCTCGACGGCGTGTCGCTCGAGGTGCGCCACGGCGAAACGCTCGGCCTCATCGGCCCCAACGGCGCCGGAAAAACTACGCTGCTCTCCTGCCTGCTCGGATTCCTGAGGCCGGACTCAGGAAGCCTGCGCATCGAGGGCCGCGCGGTCGACGACCTGTGGGTCCGCGCGCGCACCGGATACATGCCCGAGCGTCTCGGCTTCGACCGGGACCTCTCGGGCGCGAGTTTCCTCGCGTTCCACTGGCGCCTCTCGGGGGGCGACCCCGCGCGCGACACCGTCGAGGTCCATGCCGCGGCGGACCGGGTCGGGCTCGACCGACTCGCTCTCGGCAAGAAGCTGCGGACCTACTCGCGGGGCATGCTGCAGCGGATCGGCATGGCGCAGGCGACCCTGGGCAACCCCGCGCTGCTCTTTCTCGACGAGCCCGCGTCGGGCACCGATCCGCTCGGCGTGGCGATCGTGCGC
Source organism: Acidobacteriota bacterium (assembly GCA_031370065.1). GTDB lineage: Bacteria > Acidobacteriota > Thermoanaerobaculia > UBA5066 > Gp7-AA6 > DAHUXD01. Next base: position 7,355 of record JANMPW010000218.1, on the reverse strand, counting down.
GAGCACATCCTCGCGGCGAAGGCGCGGGGCGCGACGATCGTCCTGAACTCGCACCAGCTGAGCGAGGTCGAGCGGGTCTGCGACCGCGTCGTCTTCATCGATCACGGCCGGCTAACGCGCACCGAGACGCTCACGGGCGAGGCCGCCTCGCGGCGCCGCTCGATCGTCCGCGTGCCGCCCGACCGGCTGGAACAGGCGCGCGAAGCGCTCGCCGCGGCCGGGATTTCGGCCGAGCCGGGGCCGGAGGGAGCGTTGCGGCTCGCGGAGACGTCCGAGACGGACGTCGCCAGGGCCGTAAAAGCGCTCGCGCTCGCGGACGTGCCCGTCCTCGAGGTCCGCTCTTCGGCCGAGCTCGAAGAGCTCTTCCGCGAGGCGCCACCCTCATGACCGCGATGGTGGAGCGCTTTCTCCGGCAAAAGTTCGAGAGCCCGCTCGTGTCGGTCACGCTCGCGCTGCTGGCCCTGCTGGTCGCGACTCCCCCCGCCCTGTCGAACGGGCCGGCACGGCTGGTCGCACTGCTCCTGATCGCGTCGGGCGCGGTCTCGCGCGACGCGTCGAGCGGCGCGCTCCAGATGATCCTGGCCCGGCCCATCTCGCGCACCGAGTACCTCGGAGGGCGCCTGCTCGGCGTCATGGCGGCGTACGCCATCTTCCTGGCCGCGGCGACGATCTTCGCCTTTCTCCTCTCGTTCCAATTCGGCGGCACGGCAACGCTGCTGTCGGCGGCGCTGCCGCGCGCCCTGCTCGGCGCCCTGCTCGACGGACTCCAGGTTGCCGTCTTCCTGCTTCTGCTCTCGACCCTGCTTCCCTCTTTCGGAGACGCGCTCGGCTATCTTTTCCTCTGGATCGGCTTTTCGGCGGCCGCCGGCTTCGGGACCGCCCTCGGCAAAGAGGGCCTGGGGAAGGCGGCGCGTACGGTCCAGGCGAACCTGCTGCCGGACGCCCGATGGGATGCGGTGCTCGCCGGACGCAACCTTCCGACCGAAGCGCTCGGGCGTTGGGTCCTCGCCGTCACGTTCTGCTTCGTGCTGGCCGCAGTCGTCCTGAGCCGCAGGGAGTTTGCCTATGGACAGGACTGAGGCCCCGCCTCTCCCGCAGTCGCAATCGCGGCTTTCCCCGGTCCTCTTCTGGGCCTTGCTCGCCGCCGTCCTCCTACGCATCGTCACGGGCGTCATGGACCGAGGGAGCCCGGACGGCGGGGTGGGACTGGTCCACTGGCAACCGCGCGAGAAGGCGGCCGCGCTTGCGCAGGCCTCGGGCAGGCCCATCCTCTACGACTTCACGGCGGCGTGGTGCGCACCGTGCAAGCTGGTCGACCGGGACTGGGAGGACCCCGCCCTGGCGGAGCAGGTCAATAGCGCCTTCATCCCGGCCCGCGTCGTGGATCGAACGCGGGAAGAGGGTCGCAATCCGCCCGAAATCGCCGAGCTTCAGCGCCGCTACGACATCGCCGGATTCCCGACGATCGTGGCTGCGGCGCCCGACGGCCGCCTCATCGCAAAAACGGACGGCTACCGCGGCAAGGAAGCGATGATGCAGTTTCTCGAAGAAGCCAAAGGCAAGCGGTAGGGGCGGGGGTAACCGCCGGCCTCCGGCCGGCGTTGCCTACGGCGAGTCCCCGCCCGGGCGGCCCAGTGGGCCGCCCCTATGACAACCCAAATACATTTAGTCTTCCGAAACGACGACCGGGCCCCCCGACCGCACGAGCGTCACGGCCGTGCCCTCGCATTCGGTCAGGGGCTTCTCCCACCACTCGCCGTTGCGGCCACCCTGTTCGGCGTAGAGCGCGGCCGGCAGGACGCCCACGGAGCGGTTTCTGCCCGACTGCTTGGCGAGATACATGGCTCGGTCCGCGAGCTTGAGTACTTCGGTGAAAGCGAAGGTCCGCGTCGAGTCCGGATACCAGGGAAACGGCGCCCACCCGACCGAGCACGTGCGCCGGACCTTCTGGCCGTTGCCGAGGTCGAAGAGCTCCGATCCGACCGACTGCATGACGCGGCCCGCGAGCACGTCGCCGCGCGAGCGATCGGCGTCGCGCGAGATGAGCAGAAACTCCTCGCCGCCCCAGCGGATCAGGCGATCCGAATCGCGCACGACCTGCGTCAGCCGGCGGGCGACCTCCGCGAGCACGCCATCGCCGCGGTCGTGGCCGTACTCGTCGTTGACCTCCTTGAAGTGGTCGATGTCCACGATGTAGAACATGAGGTCGCAGTTGCGCGGCCGGTTTTGCGCCGGGGTGGAATGGACGCGCAGGGTCCGGTTGACGTCGTCCTCGATGATGGTCGAGAAGAAGCGCCGGTTGCGCGCGCCCGTCAAGGCATCGGTGAACGAGGCCTCGCGCAGTTCCCGGTTGACCTCTGCGAGCTCGGCGCTGCGCGCGGCAACGGCCTCTTCGAGGCGCCGGCGCTCGGCCTCCAGGTGCCGCGTGCGCCAGCCCACCACCGCGACCACCGCGCCGGCGGCGAGCAGCACCCAGAGCAGGCGCGCCCACACCGTCTCCCACCACGCGGCGCGGACCTCGAGTTGATAGATGGCCGGAGTCCGCGACACCTTTCCGGAGGCGGCAATGCAGAGGACTTCGAACCGGTACTTGCCGCTCGGCAGAGCTGGGAACCGCGCCTCCGCCAGCTCGGACTCCGTGTACTGGTCGACCAGCCCCACCATCCTGTGCCGATAGCGCACCCTGCGCGGCTCGATGAACGTCAGTCCCGCCCAGGACACGCTGAAGTTGCGCTCGCCGGCGCTCAGGGTCGCCGGCCGCGCGGGGTCGAGCAGCCGCTGTCCCGCACGGACGTCGGTGATAACGACTGGCGGAGGCGGCTCCGGCGCGGGCGTCGTGCCGGCCTGGAAGCGGATCAGTCCCCGGCTCGAGCCGAGCCAGACTGTTCCGTCGGGCTCCGCGTAGAAGGCATTCTGGTCGAGGTCTTCGCTGACCACGCCGTCGGGCTTTCCGTAGTGAGCGGTCCGCGTCCAGTCGGCCGCAAAGACGTCAACGCCGGTCCCCGTTCCGATCCAGAACGCGCCGGAGGAATCGCGGCCGAGCAGAACCACCTTGTTCGAGATCAACCCGCTTGCGGTGTTGATCGGTTTGACGCTGATCCGGTCGCCCTCGATGATCACTTTCGCGGCGCCGATCGACTCCCGGTACGCCACGACGGCGCTCCCATCGGCGGCGAACGCGATCGAAGAGAGGTAGTCCTCGCGCAGGCCGTCCTCGCGCGTGAACTTGCGCGGCGCGGAGCCCGTCAGGCGAAGAATCCCCTGTTTGCTCGCGGCGTACAAGGTGCCGGCGGGGTCCTCGGCAAACCCGCGGACGTTGTCCGGCTTCTCGCGGCCGAGCGCAACCCGTTCGAGCACAGTGGCGCTCGAGCCCGCGCGCAGCCGGTAGAGCCCCTCGACGGCTCCGAACCAGACCTCGCCGTCGGCGCGGACGTGGATCGCGGCCACCCGGAACTGTTCGGGCGGGGTGTCGTCGGCCGCATAGCGTCGCAGCTTCCCGTCCGGCATCATGCGCGTGACGCCCCCGGGCCAGGAGCCGATCCACACGCTGCCGTCGTTTCCCGCCGCGAGCGTCGCGATCGTGTTGCCGCCGAGGCCGTCCTCGACTCCGAGCCGGTGCACGTCGCCCGAAATGGGATCCAGCCGGTTCAGGCCCTGCTCGGTCCCAACCCAAATCGCGCCGGGGCCGGGTGTCGCCTTCTGACGGACGACGGCCCAGACCACTTCCTGGGAGAGGCCGTCGGAGCGGGTCCAGTTGGTGAATTCGCCGCGCCCGAGCCGGCGATCGAGCCCGCCCCCGAGCAAGCCGACCCAGAGCGAGCCCTCCCTGTCGACGAGCGCGGAGAGCGCGGCGTCGGAGGCGAGGCCCTCCCGTCGCCCGACGAGGCGCCAGGCGCCGCCCTGCTTGAAAGCGAGGCCCTGGACGGTCGGCACCAGCAGATCGCTCCGGTCGTCGAAGGCGAGTCGGCCGACCTCGCTCGACTCGGGCAGGCCCGCGTCGTCGCGCTCGAACCTCTGGCCGCCCTTGGGCAGGACATACAGGTGCTTGACGGTGCGGACCCACAGACGCCCCGCCTGGTCGGACCGGACCTCGTCGATCGTCTCCGCGGAGGGAAGGCCGCGCGGCCGTCCGAACTCGACGACCCGCCCCGACTGCTTCCGGAAGAGAAGGCCGCCGCGCGCGAAGTACAGCGCGCCCGCGGCGTCCACGTGGACTCCGCCGACGGCACCTTCTCCGACGGCATTCGCCTCCTTGTCCGCCTCGTAGCGGTCGTTCTTGCCCGAGAAGAGTCCGTGGTCGGTGCCGACATAGACGGTCCCTTCCGAGTCCGACGCCACGCCCTGGTGGCTGACGGCGAACGCACCGAGCCCCGTCTTGCCGCCGACGACGACGAACCGGCGGCCCTGGAGCCGGGCAAGTCCCGCGCCCGTGGCCGCGTAGAGACGCCCGTCGGCGGTTTCGTAAAGCTGGTAGATGCGCGTCTGGGGCAGGCCCTGCTCGCGGCTGAATTTCGTGAAACTGCGGCCATCGAAACGAAAGAGCCCATCGTCCGTCCCGGCCCAGAGGAACCCGACGCGGTCCTGCAGTACGCATTCGACGGAAGGGTCGGACATGCCTTCATCCTGCGCATACGTGCGGAACATGAAGCGCCCGAGGAAGGGCGGCTCGGCAGCGCGCGTGGGCTCGCCCGGCGCGGCAACCGGCAACAGAGCCAGAAGCAGCGCCGCGAGCGGTCGCCGGAGGGAGCCTGGGCCCGCCCGGTCGTCCGAAGCTCGAGATCCCGCAGCTCTGTCCACAGCGTTTTTCAGAGAAAGGATTTCTCTTCCATTATAGAGGCTGGACCGGTGCCCCGCGTCGCGCGCGGGTCCGCGAGGAAGGGTCCCGTCACGCTCTTCGGGTTGCCGCGGATGTCCCCGGGCGTGCCCTCGGCCACGAGCCGTCCGCCGTCCTCGCCGCCGCCCGGACCGAGCTCGAGGATCCAGTCGCTTGCCTCGAGAAAGCCGAGGTGGTGCTCGACGGCGAGCACGGAGTGGCCGCGCGCGATCAGGCGTCGGAGGGTCGCCAGCAGGCGGTCCACGTCGCGCGCGTGGAGGCCCGTCGTCGGCTCGTCGAAGAGAAAGAGCGCTCCCCGCGTCGAGGCCGGACGGATCCCGAGAAAGGCCGCGAGCTTGAGCCGCTGCGCCTCGCCACCCGAGAGCGTCGCGGTCGGTTGTCCGAGCCGGATGTAGCCAAGCCCCGCCTCCAGCAGCGGCTCGAGGCGGCGCACGACCTTCTCCTCCGCGCGGAAGAACGCGGCCGCGTCCTCCACGGTCATCTCCAGCACGTCGCCGATGTTCTTGCCGCGCAGGCGCACCGCGAGCACGCGGGGTTGGAACCGTCTCCCGTCGCAGACCTCGCAGCGGACGGTGACGTCGGCGAGGAACTGCATGTCGATTGTTTGCCAGCCCGTGCCGCGGCAGGTCTCGCAACGGCCGCCGACGGAGTTGAAGGAGAAGTCCCGCGGGGTGATGCCGCGCGACAGGGCGCGCCCCGAGCGGGCGAAGAGCTGGCGGATCTCGTCCCAGGTCTTCGTGTAGGTGACGGGGTTCGAGCGCGCCGAGCGGCCGAGGGGGCTCTGGTCGACGAGCAGAAGCTCGGAGATGCCCTCGAGCCCGTCGATGCGGTCATGTTCCCCGACCTCGAATTGCGCCGCGCCGCGGACCCGTCGCGCGTACGCGCTGTGCAGGATGTCGCGCACGAGCGTGGACTTTCCGGAGCCCGAGACTCCGGCCAGCGCCACCAGCCGTCCGAGCGGGATGCGGACCGTGATGTTCTGCAGGTTGTGCTGCCGCGCGCCCACGATCGTGACGGCCCCTTCGGCGCGGCGGAACGGGACGACGCGCGAAGTGCCAGAGCGCGCTGCGCGGCCGGAGGACGGGCCGTCGGCCGGGGGTCGGGAGTCGTGAGCCGGCTTCCGGCGGCGGCGCAGAAGCTCACCGGTCGCCGAGTCTTTCACGCGCGCGAGGGCGCGCGGGGTTCCCGCAAAGAGAACCTGGCCTCCGCGGCTTCCCGCATCGGGGCCGAGGTCGATCACGTGGTCCGCCGACTCGATGGCTTCGGGATCGTGCTCCACGACGACCACAGTGTTACCGCGATCGGCCAGCCGCCGGAGGATCGCGAGGAGTCGCCTCGTATCGGCGGCGTGCAGGCCGATCGTCGGCTCATCGAGCACGTACAGGGTACCGGTCAGGGCCCCGCCCAGCGCGGAGGCGAGGCCGATGCGCTGCGACTCGCCGCCCGACAGCGTCCGGGCCGCACGCGAGAGCGTCAGGTAGTCGAGCCCCACGTCGTTCATGTAGCGCACGCGCGCCTTCAGCTCGGCGACAACCGACCCGAGACGCGCCCGCTCCAGCACCGAGAGCGCGAGCCCGTCGAGAAAGGTCCGGAGATCCTTGAGCGACAGGTCCACGAGCTCGGCGATCGTCCTGTCGCGGAAGCGGACCCAGAGCGCCGGCGCCGCGAGCCGGGCCCCGCGGCAGGAACCGCAGAGCGTGTAGGCGCGGTAGCGCGCCAGCAGCACGCGGACATGGATCTTGTAGCGCTTGGTCTCCAGCCAGTCGAAGAAGCCCCGGACACCGTAGAAATCCCCGCGCCCCTTGATCAAGACCTCCCGCTCGTGAGCGGACAGGCGCGACACGGGTACGTCGGTGCGCACCGAGTATCGGCGGCAGGCGCGGAAGAGGTCGTCGTAGGCGGACTCGTATGCCGGGGTGTTCCAGGGCGCGATCGGGCGTTCCGAGAGCGTCAGGCTGCGGTCGGGAATCGCCTTCTCCAGGTCCACGCCGATCGCTCGCCCGAAGCCCTGGCACGCCGGGCAGGCGCCGAGCGGGGAATTGAACGCGAAGAGCGGCGGCGTGGGATCGCGAAACTCGCGCCCGCAGCCCGGGCAGTGGAGGCCGCGCCGGAAGGTCCGCACCCGCTCGTCCATGCGCGCCTCGAGCGATCCGGCCAGGGCGAAGGCCATCTCGGCTGCGGCGGCGATCTCCGGGCGCGACGCGGCGCCGACCACGAAGCGGCCCACGACCAGCCGCAGGCGGCCCTCCGCGTCGAGAAGGGGCGACGCCTCGTCGCCGATCTCGACGATCTCGCCCGAAGGCGACAGCGCACGGAAGAAGCCGCCGCGCTTGTATTCGGCCAGGCGGATCCCCCCCCCCGTCGCCGGCCCCCGCTTGCGGCGTCCGGAAGCCGGCGCCTCCGGCGCCTTCCAGGGCACCGGCGCCACGAGGACCGCGCGCGCGCCGTCCTCGGCCGCGCACAACTCTTCGACAGCCCTGTCCACGCCCCCCGCCACGGCGTCGGCGCCGCAGTCGGGGCA
>JANMPW010000143.1:0-4226 GCA_031370065.1 Acidobacteriota bacterium | reverse complement strand
GGATGCCGACGGCAAGGCCGACCCCGAGCGCGGCATCCGCGAGTTCGTGGTCGGAACCGGAGGCCGGTACGAGTACAAGTGGAGCAAGATCGAGGCGAATAGCGAGGTCCACAACAACGAGACCTTCGGCGTCCTGAAGCTAACGCTCCACGACGACGGCTACGACTGGGAGTTCATCCCCGTCGAGGGACAGTCCTTCAAGGACTCCGGCAGCGCGAAATGCCATTTAGTCCCGCGACCGGTGGACGCCCCCCTCGCCCCAACCCTCTCCCCCCTTAGGCAGGCGAGGGAGAACTGAAGGATTCAATGGCCAAGCAAGATCCCCGCTCGAGTCAGATCCGCGAGGTCACACCGAGCGCGAAGGGCTGCGAAGGCTGCCTGAAGACCGGGGACCGATGGGTCCACCTGCGCCTGTGCCTGTCCTGCGGGCACGTCGGATGCTGCGATTCCTCGAAGAACAAGCATGCGCGCGCGCACTACGGCGGTACGACGCACCCGATCATCCAGTCCTTCGAGCCGGGCGAGGACTGGAAGTGGTGCTACGTGGACGAGGCTTACATTTGAAGGCCATATTGCTGTCGCTCGCCGCCGCGGCCCTGCTCGCGACCGCCGCGCCGGAGGAGAAATGCGTACCCGAGGGCAAGTGGGGCGGCGTCGGGCTTCTCGTCGAGGTCGACGCCAAAGGCGCAAAGGTGGAGCTCGACGCCGCCCACGGCACCATCGAAGGACCCCTCGCACTCGACGCCCAAGGCCGATTCGAAGCGAACGGGACGCTGGTGCGCGAGCGGCCGGGCCCCACGCGCATCGGCGGCGAGGACGCGGTGGCCGAGGCCGCGCGCTACCGGGGCACGATCGCGGGCGAGACCCTCACACTCGACGTCACCCTGAAGCGGTCCGGGACGGCGATCGGGCCGCTGCAGGCCAAACGCGGGGCGCCGGCGCGCCTGCGAAAGATGGTCTGAGCGGCCCGGCTCGCCGTTAGAATCCTCCGCCGGTGGAAAAACCGCGCCGGCGCTTCTACGAACTGCGGCTCGTCGCGGTGCCGCTTTCCTATCTCTGGTGGGCCGCGAACGTCCTGGCCGTCATCCTCTGGGCCCCGTTCATGGCGGTGTTCCGCCTGGCGACAAGAGGCAACGACCCCGGACGGCACCGCATCGGGCGCGTCCTGCGAAACGCGGGCGTATTCAACGTCAAGCTCAACCCGTTCTGGGATTTTCGCGTCATCGATCTCGTTCACCCGGACGCGCGGCGGCCTTACCTCTTCGTCTCCAACCACCGTTCGATGGCGGATGTCTACCTCCTCGCCCTGCTTCCCTGGGAGATGAAATTCCTCTCCAAGGACTCGGTCTTCCGCATCTGGCTCCTCGGCTGGGAGATGAGGATGGCCGGCGACATTCCGCTGACGCGCGGCGACAAGGAAAGCGCGCGGCGCGCGATGCTCGAGATGCGGCAGCGGCTCCTCGACAAGAGCTCGGTCGTGGTCTTTCCGGAGGGCACGCGCAGCGCCGACGGGAGCCTCGCGACATTTCGCGACGGCGTTTTCCGGCTCGCGATCGATCTCGGCATCGACATCGTGCCGCTCGCAATCGCCGGCACGGAGACCGCGCTGCCCAAGCACTCGCTGGTCTTTCAGCGCACGACCGCGACGGTGGAGGTCCTCCCGCCCGTTTCGACGTCCGGCCTGACCGCGGCCGACGCCCCGGCACTGGCCGAGCGCGTTCGCGGCGAGATTGCCCGGGCGCTGAAGGTAGAGTTGGGACCATCGTGACACCGCTCGACATGGGGCTCGTCCTGGCAGCCCGCAAGGCCCTCGACGGACGCATCCGGCGCACGCCGACTGAATTTTCGGCCGCGCTCTCGGACGTGGCGAAGGTCCCGGTGTTCCTCAAGCTCGAGTCGCTGCAGTTGACGGGCTCCTTCAAGATCCGCGGCGCTTTCTTCGTAATGCTGCGGACATCCGACGACGAGCGCCGTCGCGGCATCGTCACCTGTTCGGCCGGAAACCACGGCAAGGCGGTCGCCTTCGTCGCGCGCGAGCACGGCATCCCCGCGGAGATCCACGTCCCTGGCAACGTCGACGAGTCGAAGTACCAGGGCATGCTCGCTCTCGGCGCGAACGTGGTTCGCTCCGACTTCGACGGGTTCGACGAGACCGAGCAGCTCGCCAAGGCCGAAGCGGCCCGAACGGGGCGGCGGTTCATCACCGCTTTCGACGACAATCTCATCCTCGCCGCCAACGGCGGGACGCTCGCCGCCGAAACGCTCGAGGACTGCTTACCGGCGCGGACCTTTCTGCTCCCGGTCGGCGGCGCGGGCCTGGCCGGGGGTTTCGCCTTCTACGCGAAGACGGCGCTGCCAGACTGCCGCATCATCGGCTGCCAGCACGCTCTCTCGCCGGCCCTCGCCCTCTCGCTCGAGGGGGGCGAGGCGGTGCTCAAGCTGCCGCCGGTCGCAACGACTGCCGGTGGACTCGAGGGCGGCATCGGAAAGACCGGGTTCGACATCCTGAAGGAACGCGTCGACGGGGTCGCGCTCATCACGGAAGAGGAGATCTTCGACGCCGTGCGCTTCATGCTCGACAGGCACCAGTACCTGATCGAGCCTTCCTCGGCCGTGACCGTCGCGGCGATCCGGACGGGCAAGGCCGGCCGCCTCGACTCCCCCGTTGCCGTCGTCATCTCTGGCCGCAACGTCGCGCTCTCGACGATTCGCAGGATCCTCGCCGCATGAAGATCGTGGGGCAGGAGGAGATCCGCAGATCCGTGAGCCTGCCCGGGGCAATCGCGTCCATGCGCGAAGCCGTCCTCGCGCAGTCGCGCGGCGATTGCGACACCCCCATGCCGATGCACCTCGACCTCTCGACGGGCGGAGGCGGCGAGGTCCACATCAAGGCGAGCTACCGCAAGGGCGGCCGTCACTTCGCGCTCAAGGTCGCCGGCACCTATGTCAAGCGCCCCTACGGCTCAGTCGTCCTCGTCTCGGTCGAGACCGGCGAGACGGTCGCGTACTTCGACGACGGCGGATACCTGACCGACCTGCGCACCGCGGCGGTCTCCGCCATGGTCGCCAGAGAGCTCGACCGCGCGGACACCGTCCTCGGCATTCTCGGCACCGGCATCCAGGCGCGGTTGCAGGCGCAGCTCCACGCCGAAGTCCTGAAGCTCTCGGAGGTCTTCGTCTGGGGCCGCAATCCGGAGCGCGCGGCTGCCTGCGCCCGCGAGATCGGCGCACTCCTGCCCGACGTGCGCGTCGTCGCGGCGGCTTCGCCCGCGGAGGTCGCCGCGCGCGCGAAGCTCATCGTCACCGCAACGGCCTCCCGCATGCCGCTCCTCCCCTCCGCCGACATCCGGCCCGGCACCCACATCTCTGCCGTCGGCTCGGACTCCGCCGGCAAACAGGAACTCGATCCGGAGATCCTGCGAAGGGCTTCGCTCCTCCTCGTCGACTCGCTCGCACAATGCGAAAGGCTGGGCGAACTCCAGCACGCGCTCTCGGAGAAGCCGCGCGCGATCGAGATCGGCGCCTACTGTGCGACGCCCGTAGCGTACGACCGCGCCGGCATCACTGTCGCCGACTTCACCGGCCTCGGCGCCGAAGACCTTTTCATCGCCGAGGCGTGCTTCCAGGGTCTCGTCGCGAGGTAGCCGGCCATCGGCCCCCGCTGCGACAATAAGCAAGTGAAGTCTGGCAGCGCTAAAATAAATACGTGTAGTATACGTATATGCATAAGAAGCTCACGATCACCGTGGAGGAAGACGTCTACCGCGGGCTACACCGCGTCGTCGGCCGACGACGGATCAGCCAGTTCATCGAGGAGCTCGTCCGGCCTCATGTGACGGGCTCCGAGCTCAAAGAGGAATATCGGCAGATGGGCCTGGATGAAGAGCGTGAGCGCGAAGCGCTCGAGTGGTCCGAAGCAACCGCAGCCGGTCCCTCCGATGAAACGCGGTGAAGTCTGGTGGGTCGCATTCGGACCCGCTACGGGCGGCGAGGTCCGGAAAGACCGCCCCGCCGTCATCGTCAGCAATGACTCCTCGAACGCTTTTCTCAACCGGGTCCAGGTCGTTCCCCTGACCTCGAACCTGGAGCGTCTGTTCCCGAGCGAGGCTTACGTCACGTTCGCGGGCCGTCAGAGCAAGGCGATGGCAGATCAAATCGCCACGGTCGCGAAGACGCGACTCGAGCGGCGACTCGGCCGCCTCGACGGCGAAAGCCTCTCTGCCGTC
>JANMPW010000139.1:0-2497 GCA_031370065.1 Acidobacteriota bacterium | reverse complement strand
GGGAGGCGTGAGCGTGTCCGCGTCCCCGACCACGACGAGCGTCGGGATCGTGATGTCCGGAAGGATGTCCCGCGCGTCGGGCCGGTCGCGCATCGCCGCCAGGTCCGCGGCCACGGTCTCCGGCGTCTGCCGCAGGATGATGCGCTTCACGCGCTCGACGAGGTCGGCGTTGGACAGGGCGTAGGAGGCGAGCAGGCGCGGGACCATTGCCTCGGCGATCGGGGCGACGCCCGCCGAGCGCACCGCGGCGATCGCCTCGTCGCGCTTCGCCTTGCCCGTGTCGTCATCCGCCGGGGCGCGCGTGTCCACGAGGGCCAGCGCCGCGAGTTTCGCGGGCCTACGGCGCGCGAGGGCGAGGGCCACGTACCCGCCCATGGAAAATCCCGCGAGGCCGGCGGGCGAGGGCAGGGCGTCGAGGATCGCCTCGACGAAATCCGCATAGTCGTCGATGCGCCCCTCCGAGGCGGCGGCCGTTTCCCCGCGCCCCGGCAGGTCCGGTTTCAGGACCCGGAATCGGCTGGAGAGAACGCGCGCCACGCCCGACCACATGGCGCCGTCGAGGGGATAGCCGTGGACGAGGACGATCGCGGGGCCCTCGCCCATCTCGCGGATCCGGGTGGGCTGGCCTTTCCAGGTGATTTCCATCTTCGTGCCGCTGTTCGTTCCGTCAGACGGCTTCGACGCCAGCACGCAGCCCCGCCGATGCGGAGAGCCCGCCGTCGTCGATGACGGCGCGCAGCAGGGCGACGCCGTCCTTGTCCCACCAGCCATTCTGCACGCCCTCGGTGAGAATCTCGAAAGCCGTGTCGACGGAGAGCGCCCCCCGGTAGGCGCGGTCGGTGGTCAGGGCGTCGAAGATGTCGGCGATCGTCACGATCCGCACCGTCATCGGAATCGCGGCGCCGGAAATCCCCTCCGGATACCCCGAACCGTCGAGGCGCTCGTGGTGGTGATAGACGATGGGAAGGGTCTTGCGCATGGTCTTCATCGGCGAGAGCAGGTCGTTGCCGACGACGGGGTGCTCCTCGATGATCTTGCGCTCCTCGGCCGTGAGCGCGCCGGGTTTGCGGAGCACCGCGTCCGGGATCACGATCTTGCCGAGGTCATGAAAGAGCGCGCCGCGGCGCATGTCGTTGCGCGGGGCGGCGTCGAGCCCCATGCGCGTGGCGATGCGGTCGGCGTACTCGGCGACCCGGCCGCTATGCCCGGATGTGTAGGGATCGCGGGCGTCGATCGTCTTGGCGAGCGTGAGGATCACGTGCTCGGCGTGCTCGTGCTCGTCCGCGAAGAGCTTGAGCATGACCAGGGCCCGGACGCGGGGCAGCAGCTCCTCCTGCGAGAAGGGCTTCGGGATGAAGTCCGTCACGCCCTCGGACTGCGCGCGGATCTTCTCGGAGGCCGTTGCCATCCCCGTCAGCATCACGACGGGCAGGAGGCGCGTGGCCGGATCGGCGCGGATCGACTCGAGCACTTCGTGGCCGCTGCGGTCGGGCAGGTGCAGATCGAGCAGCACGAGGTCCGGCGAGTCCGCGCGGATGCGGGCGAGGGCCTCCTCCGCGGTGCTGGCTTCCTCGACGGCATACCCCGCGGGGGTCAGGAGGCGGCGCAGCAGCCGGCGAACCTGTTCGTCGTCGTCGATGACGAGGATCCGGGCGGACGGGGTTTCGGAAGGCGGCGCGAGGGCCGATGAGCTCGGGTTCAGAGTGGCAAAAGTATAGCCGATCGGCACGGCGCCCTGGCCGTCGAGCCGGTTTGCTGAAAAAGGGTGTGGGATGGCGTTACGAGCGCCCCGCCGGCAGGAACTCCGCGGCGACCGCGATGCGCCGCGTCAGGGTCGGGATCGCGGCGGTCTGAAGTTGTCCGGATGTGAGCCATCGCACACCGGGAGAGTTTCGAGTTGCGAGCTCCGGATTTCGAGCCCGAGTGCGGGCCGACGGGATGGCGCGGTAGATGGCGATCTCGAGGCGGCGGTGGACGATGGTGTGACTTGTCTGGCCGATGGGGCCGCCGCGCGCCAGAAGCAGGCCGAGGCCTCGCGCCGCAACGCGCAGGTGGGCGAGCGCGCGGGCGGGGGAGTCGGCTTGCGCGGCAGGGAACAGCCAGAGTCCAAGCAGCAGCTTTTGCGTCGACGCAACGAGCAGGACCCGTCCCTTGTTCTTCGCGGCGGCGGCTGCCACGAAGACACGCGAGGTCCGGGGCCGCGGTTTCTTTCGCGGAAAGCGCGCGACGGCCCCGAGCCGCAGCGCCGCGCATCCGGCGGAGAGCGGGCAGTCGACGCAGTCCGGCTGGCGCGGCGTGCAGAGCAGCTGTCCGAGGTCCATCAGGGCGGCCGTGACGTCCCCCGGGCGTCCTCGCGCGAGGAAGGCAGTTGCATGGACGCACACCTTTTCGGCGTGAGCGCGCGTTCCGGCGACGCCCTCGATGGCGAAAAGCCGCGAGAGCACGCGGGTGACGTTGGCATCCGCGGCGGGGACCCGCGCGCCGAAGGCGAGCGACG
>JANMPW010000096.1:0-4279 GCA_031370065.1 Acidobacteriota bacterium | reverse complement strand
CGCACCGCCGAGGCCATCCACACGCCGCGCTCGAACCTCTACAAGAAGATCGAGCACCACAAGATCTCGAGAGATGGGGACGCCTAGGGGCAGGAGTCGACGGTCGACTGTAGACTCCCGCCGTGATTAGCCTCCAGGACTTCCAAGCCACTGGCGCCCTCCTGACCGGCCACTTTCGCCTCTCGAGCGGCCTTCACTCCGATCGCTACCTCCAGTGCGCGCGGCTTCTCATGTGGCCCGAGCGCGCCGAGCAGGCGGGCCGCGAGCTCGCCGGCCGGCTCTCCGAGTTCGGCGCGAAGGTGGTCATTTCGCCGGCCCTGGGAGGCGTGATCATCGGGCACGAGACGGCGCGCGGTCTCGGGCTTCCCGCGATGTTCGTCGAGCGAAAGGAGGGAGCCTTCGCGTTGCGGCGCGGCTTCTCGCTCGAGCCGGGCACTCCCGTCGTGGTCGTCGAGGACGTCTTCACGACTGGAAAGTCCACGCGCGCGGCCGCTGCGACGGTGGAGTCGGCGGGAGGAAGGGTCGTGGCGGTCGGCTCCATCGTCGACCGCGGACTTCCGGACGGGGCTTTCGCCGTGCCGTCGCGCTCACTGCTCTCGCTCTCGGTGCCCTCCTGGCCCGAGAGCGAGTGCCCGCTCTGCCGGCAGGGCGTTCCCGTGGATGCGCCGGGGAGCCGATTCGTCGGGCTCTGAGGTCTCGCGGCCTCAGGCGGCGAGTGTACGAGCGAGCTCCCTCAGCAAGGCGCCTCCGTCTCCCCTCCAGGCACTGCCGTGCATGCAGGCGAGGGTGGTCGGCTCGGTCGCGGCGAGGGTTTCGAGGATCGTGTCGGCGTTTTTCGAGTGCGAGTAGTAGTCCATCGGTTGACGGAAGGCCTCGCTCGGTCCGAGGATGTCCGATTCGGTCACCGGCGCCTCTCCCGTGCCGCCCTGGGTGAAGAGGTCGCCGCAGAGAAGCGTTCGCGTCTTCTCCTCGAAGAGGAATCCGGTCTCCCAGCCGTGCGGCATGTGCGGCGCGTCCAACCAGCGCACCTCGTGTTTCCCGAGGCGGATCGTCTCGCCATGGGCGAGCGGCCGGGGAGCACGGTCCGCGAAGTCTTCGACGGACACGAGCGCGGCGACCCGGCCGCACACGGGTACCGCGCGCGGGGCTACGGCGAGCAGGGCGTTCAGGGCGCCGCACTCGTCGGACTCGAAATGTGAGAAGGCGACGTACCGGAGCCGCTCAACCGGTATGACGCTCGCGATCGCCTCGCGCACGAGCGGGAACATGCGCTTCAAACCGGTGTGAAACAGCAACGGCTCGTCGTCCACGACGAGGTACTGGTTGAACGAGAACCCTCCGGGCACGACGGAGAGCGGAGTGTTGATCCGGTAGATCCCCTCCGCAATTTCGTGAACGTTGGTTCCGGACTCGGCGTTGGTGATCATTTCGCCTCCTCACTGTGCGAGTCGAAGGATTATAAGATAGTCGCAGATGGACTTGAAAAGCGTCTGCGTCTATTGCGGCTCGAGTCCCAACACGGACGCGACCGTCGAAAAGGAGATCCGGGCCTTCGGGCGGGAGATCGCCGCACGCGGCGTCCGACTCGTCTACGGCGGAGCGTCGCGCGGCCTGATGGGCGCGCTCGCCGACGAAGTCATCGCGGCGGGCGGCGAGGTCACGGGCGTGATCCCGAAGGCCCTCGAGGGCCGCGAATCCGCGCACCGCGGCCTGACGGAGCTCAAGGTCGTCGGCTCGATGCACGAGCGCGAGCAGCTCATGTTCGACCTCTCCGACGCCTTCGTGGCGTTCCCGGGCGGCTTCGGGACGATGGAGGAGCTCATCGAGATGATCACCTGGAAGCAGATGGGGATCCACGGCAAGCCGATCGTCATCGCGAACATCGACGGCTACTTCAACCCCCTGCTCCAGCAGTTCGAGCTCGCCGTCCAGAGGAAATACGCCCGCAACGAGGACCGGATCCTGTTCGCCGTGGCCGATACGACGAAGGCGATCCTGACGTTGCTCGAGGGCGCACCCGTCCTGTCGCGCAAAGCGGGGGATTGGGCCTAGGGGGCATTCCTCGCGACGACGACGCGGAAATAGGACTCCACCCACCCCTTCTCGAGCAGATGGTCCTCGAGTCCGATCAGTCGCGAGAGGACCCCCGTTTCGTCGTCGCGCAACCGCGCCATGTCCATGCACGGAAACACGAACCAGAGGATGTTGCCGCCGTAGGGCCTGTCTTGCGCGACCTCGAAGAGACGGCGCACGGCAGGCAGGATCGACGAGGAACGGATCGACTCGGACGGGTCGTCCATGGGCAGAGGGATCGCGAGGTCGGGCCGGTTCTTCAGATCCTCGGGCAGCGCGTCGAAAGCGCTCTTCGCGAAGCCCCAGTGCGCGTCCGTCCACTCCGCGCGCGCCGGCCCCATGTACTCGTCGAGAAAGAGCAGGCCCCCCGGCGTCAGCGACCGCCGGACCTCTTCGAGCACGTGCTCGACGTTGCGGATGTGATGGAGCGAGCCGTGGAAGAACACGATGTCGTAGCGGTGGCGTGGGAGGCCAATGGCGTTGATGTCCTCGACCCGGTAGTCGAGCCGGCGGGCGAGGCCCGCTTCCTCGGCGCCGCGCCTGGCCTCGGCGATCGCCTCGGGCGAAAAGTCCACGCCCTCGATCCGGTCGCAGATGCCTTTGGCGAACACGTCGCGCTCCAGCAGCCCCGTCCCGCAGCCGACCGAAAGCCCGAGCGGCAGCGGCGTCGGGACGTAGCGGTCGGCGAACCACTCCATGGGCCAGCGGTTCGGGTCGCCCGTCACGCGGCGATTGATCGCGCGGCGCACGAGGGGCTGGGAGCCCCAGTAGCGGTCCTCGGGCTCTCCGGGGGCCCCGGCGTCCCAGAACTCCCGGGCCACGGCGGCCTCGGCCCGGGCCGCGCGCAGCGCGCCCCATCGCCGGGCAAGCGAACTGATCGAGCCGCGGATCACGGATGCCATCGGTGAGTGAATCCAATATAGCAGGGGGGAGTCGGGAGGAGTCGTGTTTGCCCCAAACCCGCCCCCTCTGGTACATTGCGCGATCCCGGCGGCAGGGGCCGACCGGGAATTGATCTTTTCCAATCTAGGGACGAAGGCCGGGATGAAAACGCCCTCGCGGGCTTCCGGCCGGTAGCCCCCCGGGAAACCGGGATCGAAGACAGGCTCGTAGCTCAGGGGGAGAGCACCACATTGACACTGTGGGGGTCAGCGGTTCAAATCCGCTCGAGCCTACCAGCTTCTTCGAGCTCCAGGCGCTTAGCTCAGCTGGGAGAGCGCTTCCTTCACACGGAAGAGGTCAACGGTTCGATCCCGTTAGCGCCTACCATGACGTCCATCCAAAACGCGGGGCAACCCGCGTTTTTCATTTTTGGAGAGCAGGAGACAATGGAAGCCCTGGCGCAGACGATCACGATCACGCTTCCCGACGGGTCGACGCGGACGGTTCCTGCGGGAACCAGCCTGCGCGAGATCGCCATTGGGATCGGCCCGCGCCTGGCCAAGGACGCGCTGGCCGGGAAGATCGACGGCAAGGTGGTGGACCTGGCCACGCGCGTCCCTCGCGACGCGAAGATCGAGATCGTCACGCCGAAGTCCCCGGACGCCCTCGAGCTCTACCGCCACTCGACGGCCCACCTGACGGCCAACGCGGTCAAGCGCCTCTTTCCGACGGCGCAGATCGGCATCGGGCCGGCGATCGAGAACGGCTACTACTACGACTTCAACCCGGAGCGGCCCTTCACGCCGGAGGACCTCGCGGCGATCGAAGCGGAGATGAGGAAGATCGTCGCCGAGGACAACCCGATCGAGCGCCTCGAGATGTCCAAGGACGAGGCCATCCGGATCTTCGAGGGCCAGAAGGATTTGTTGAAGGTCGAGATCGTCCGCGGGATTCCGGACGATCGGGTCTCCTGTTACCGCCAGAAGGACTTCATCGACCTCTGCCGCGGGCCGCTCGTGCCCTCGACGGGCAGGCTCGGCGTCTTCAAGCTGACGCACGCGGCGGGCGCCTACTGGAAGGGCGACGAGAAGAACCCGATGCTGCAGCGGATCTACGCCGCCTGCTTTCCGACGCAGAAGGAGCTCGACGAGCACCTGGTGCGGATCGAGGAGGCGAAGGCCCGCGACCACCGCAAGCTCGGTAAGGAGCTGGACCTCTTCTCGTTCCACCCGCTCGCGCCGGCGTCGCCGTTCTTTCACACGAAGGGCACGGTCCTCTACACCGGCCTGCTCGCCTACCTGCGCGACGAGTACCGCCGTCGCGG
>JANMPW010000087.1:0-2789 GCA_031370065.1 Acidobacteriota bacterium | reverse complement strand
ATCAAGAAGTCATCGCTAATCTGGCAGAGCTCAAGGAGAGGTTCGCGCGACTCGGAATGCGCTTGTCGTTTGCAAAGTGCTGCTTCCTCGAGGCGATTACTCTGAAGGAGGTTGGAAGAGATGCGGAGGCGCGGGTCGCTTTCGATGCTCTGATTCGTGATCCTGCGATCCAGTGCGACAAATCGCTGCAAGGCATGGCCCTCATAGGAATTGCCGAACTTGACGGCCGTGCGGGCCTCTTTGAGGCGGCTCACGGCAACATACTGAAGGCCCGCCAGCTGCTGAAGGATTCGGGTACGCCTCTCGCTGTGGCTCATCTTCACGCAGTGGAAGGGGAGCTATTGAGAGATCAGGGGAACCTTAATCGCGCTGTTGACTCGTATCGCGCAGGCGTCGCTGTCTATTCCGCCGGCGAATTTCCTTCTCATGCGGCCTACCTGCGTGTCGTCCTTGCGGAAACACTCATGGTTGCGGGCCGCGAGAACGAGGCAGTCACGGAGATTGTTGCTGCTCTCCCGGTAATCGATGAGCAGGGTTTGGTCAGAGAGGGGATCGCTGCCATGGCTCTTCTGTGCGAATCTATCCGTAGGCAGAAGGCGGATCCGCGGGCGTTGCGCGAGCTTCGCAACCAACTCGATCGGATGAGGAAGGGGGTCGAGCTGTGAGCCTCTGGCGTTTCATCATGCAGGCGCTGAAGCGGAGGTCGACGGTGCGGCCGATACGTCCAATTCCCGTGCGCAGGCATCCGGTCTTGCCCTTCTTCTAGCTCGCCGGGTTACGCCATCGGGTATCGTCCTCTGGTGCGGACGGTCCTCTATCTCCACGGCTTCACGTCGTCGCCGGCGGGGCGGAAGATTGCGCTTTTGCGCGACGCCCTGCCGTCGGATGAGTTTCGGGTTGTCGCGCCGGATCTGAATCGGCCGTCGTTTGAGAAGCTTGACTTTCGGGAGATCGTGGCGGCAGCGGTCCGGGAAGCGGAGGCCGAGCCGCCAGCCGTCGTCGTGGGGAGCTCGCTCGGGGCGATGGTGGCGTTGGACGCCAGCCGCAAGGGGGTCCGGGCGCCGCTGGTGCTGATTGCTCCGGCGCTGGGGTTTGGCAAGCGCTGGACAGAGAAGCTGGCTGCCGGGGATCCGCTGCCGTTCTTTCACCACGGACAGAATCGCGAGATCGGGATTCATCGGCGTTTTTTCGAGGAGATGGCGAAGGTTCGCGCCGATCGGGACGCGCCGCGCGAGCGTGTGACGATCCTGATGGGAACGAAGGACGAGAGCGTGCCGTTCGATGGCGTTTACGAGACGTGGAGGCGATGGGAGGCGAGCGGGGCGCTGAAGCCCGGGTCGCGTTTCATCGCGATCCCGGAAGGGGACCACGGGCTGGTGGAGTACGTGGACCAGATCGCCGCCGAAGTCCGGAGGGCCGCGGCGATTGGATAGAATCGGCGCCACATGGCGCTTTCAGGTCTCGGTCTCTTCCTGCTGGAGGCCTGCGCGGGCACGGCCTTCCTCCTGCTCTTCTTTCCGCCGGCCTTGCTCGGCCGCGGCTTCTTTTCTCTGCACGGGCTGCTGGCGACCCTGTTCGCGGGCCTGGCGCTTCTGGTGGAGCCGTCCGGGCTGCCCCACGGCGTAACGGTCGCAGCGGCGGGCCTGCTGGCCGTCTACACGCTCCTGGCGCACGGGGGCTGGGCGGGGGCTGGACGTAGCGTCCTCCTGGCCGGATCGGTCTGCGCGGGGTGGAGCCTCGGCCGCGTGGCGCTCGTGGCGCCGCTCGACTCGGGCAGCGCCTGGACGGTCGTGGGCGCGATCGCGGGGGGGCTGTTCTTCGGGTCGGTCGTCCTGATCATGAACCTCGGTCACTGGTACCTGGTGTCGCGCTGGCTGCCGTTCAAGCTGCTCGCCCGCGGGGCGGCGCTCTTTGCGGGGCTCGCGGCCTTTCGCACGGTCTACCTCGCGCTGTCGGTCGCGACGCATCGCGACTCGGAGGGACTCCACACGCTGCTCTCGCTCGAGAAGGATGCGCTCTTCTTTCTCTTTCGCGTCCTGTGGGGCATCGTCGGTCCGCTGGCGCTCTCGTACTTCATCTGGCGCACGGCCGAGATGAAGTCGAATCAGGCGGCGACGGGGCTGCTGTACGTGGCGCTCGTCTTCGTGCTGATCGGCGAGCTGCTCTCGTCCTACCTGACCGTCGCGACCGGGTTCCCGGCCTAGCGGCCGGGCGAGAACGATGCGGGCGAGGTACTACTGCGCGGACTGCCTCACGGCGCGCGAGCATGCGACAACGGACGTCGGCGATTTCACGTGCGCGAAGTGTGGCAAGGCGTACGCGGCGCAGTTCGATGGGGTCCTGTCCTCCGAGGGCGTCGAGCAGTGCGCGTTTTGCGGCAATCCCACGTTCTTCCTGCAGAAGGACTTCGACCAGCGCCTCGGCTGCCTGATCATGGGGGTGTCGCTCGCGGCAGCGCTTTTCGTCGGCTGGAAGTTCGGGTGGATCTGGTTCACGCCCGTGCTCCTGGTGACGGTCGTCATCGACTGGGTCGTCGCGGCGAAGATCCGCCCGGTCACGATCTGCTACCGCTGCGACGCCGAGTACCGCGACATGCCGGTCCACCCGCGGCACAAGGGCTACGACCCGCACGTTGCGGAGCGCTACGCGGAGAAGAAGACCGTGCGCCGGATGCGATGAAGATCTACGACGTCTCGCGCCGGATCTCCGAGGAAACCCCCGTGTGGCCCGGGGACACGGGCTTCAGCTGGCGCGAGACCGAGAGCCCGGGCGGGGGTGCTCCGTGGGGC
>JANMPW010000076.1:0-8947 GCA_031370065.1 Acidobacteriota bacterium | reverse complement strand
CGCGCCGCTCGCGGCGGATGACGGTGTTGTAGATCCCGCCGGCGGTGACGTTCGAGGCGCGCGACGTGTTGGAGTCCGTGTAGCGCTCGTAGTGGCCGAGGTCGAGGTCGGTCTCCGCGCCGTCCTCGGTCACGAACACCTCGCCGTGCTGGTAGGGCGACATCGTGCCGGGATCGACGTTGATATACGGATCGAACTTCTGCAGCCCGACCGTGAAGCCCTTCGCGACGAGGAGGCGCCCGATCGAGGCGGCCGCGATACCCTTGCCGAGGGACGAGACGACGCCGCCGGTGATGAAAACGTACTTCGTGCTCATGGAACGACCTCCTTGCCCAAGCGCCTCTCCGCCTCGACGAGGTCCCCGGGCGTGTCCACGCCGATCGAGTCCCCCGCCGCTTCTCCCACCCAGATCGTATATCCCGCCTCGAGCCACCGCAGCTGCTCCAGGGATTCCGCCCGTTCGAGCGGCGAGGGCGGCAGCGCCGCGACCTCGGCGAGCGTCTGCGCCCGATAGGCATAGATGCCGAGGTGCTTGCGATACGCCGGAGTTCCCTGCCGGTAGTAGGGGATCGGCGAACGCGAGAAGTAGAGCGCGCGCCCGTCCTGCGCGACGGCAACCTTGACCGTGTTGGGATCCCCGGCCGCGTCCGGAGCGATGGGCCAGGCCAGAGTCGCCAGCGAGCGCCCGGGGCCGTCTGCCAGAGCGGCGATCGCGCGATCGATGTTCTCGGCCGGCATCAGCGGCTCGTCCCCCTGCACGTTCAAGTAGATGTCGGCGGGAATCCGGCGGGCGACTTCGGCAACGCGGTCCGTACCGCTCGCCGCGGTCTCGGATGTGAGGACGGCCTCGCCGCCTGCCGCCTGCACGCAGCTGGCGATGCGGGCGTCATCCGTCGCCACCAGCACCCGGTCCACGCGCTTCGCGGACCGGACGGCCTCCAGGACGTGAATCACCATGGGCCGGCCGGCCAGGGGAGCGAGGGGTTTTCCAGGAAATCTGACGGAGGCGTAGCGCGCGGGTATAACGGCGATGACCGTCATGCAATCATCAGCGGCGATAGTATCCTTGCCTCCGACTTGCGTCAAGAAACGCCTTCGCGCTCGCGCTCGTTCTGGTCGCGCCCCGCTCCCGCCGCGTTGTTCGCGATCGCGGCGGCCCTGATCGGATCCGCAACCGCGCTCTCTCTCTACCGCGCTCATGCCGACCGCTCCATGCTCTCGACCGGCCGGGCCGAATGGATCTGGTACTCGAGCCGCGTTCCGAAACCGGTGCCGTTGCGCTTCTACGCGGCGCGGGACTTCACTCTGGCCGGGTCGCCCGCGCGCGCCACGGCCAGAGTCTTCGTCGACCCGGAGCACATCCTCTACGTCAACGGGCAGCAGGCGGGCGCCGGAACCCAGCGGCCGGGCGACCCGCTCGCGGTCTACGAGGTCGCGCGCTTTCTGCATGCGGGCGCAAACCGGATTGCCATCGAGGCGGCGAGCTCGACCGGCATCGGCGGAATCCTGTTCTGGATGGATGGCGCAGGCCCTGCCGGCGAGCTGTTGGTGTCGGACGGCCGCTGGCGCGTGGACCGGGATGCGGCCGCGCTGACGGGCGGCGCGCGTTACCGGCCTATGGTCTGGGGCAGGCCGCCGCAGTATCCGTGGGGGTATCCGTCAGGAAGTCGGTAGTGGCTCGGACGACAGACTTACTCAGACTCTCTGGACCAGCGCGTCCAGCGCCTCGCGGGCCGCGAGGCAGTGGGGGTCGGTGCCTTCGTAGCCGGCCAGCGCGATGACTTTCTTGTAGCCCGCGACGGCCGCTTCGAGGTTGTCGAGGCCCTTGTCGTAGATCTTCGCGATAAGCAGACGAGCGGCGAGATGTCGGGGCGCCACATGCACGGCTTTCGCGCAGAACACCAGCGCGACGTCGAAGCGCTCCTCGGCCGCGGCCAGTCGCGCCCGGCGATAGTAGAGATCGGCCTCGCCGGACGGATCTGACTGTCCTGGAAGGAGTTGAGAGAGATTCTTCAGGGTGGCGGCGAGGGCGGTCCAACCGTTTGGAATTGCTGACATCCAGGCACAGTGTACGACTTCTTTGGTAGATCGCAATAAAAATTTAGAAGAATTCGTCAGATTTCCTTCTTTTGTACGGCGCAGAAGGGCGACTTTGTGTCCCTTATGCAATAAGGCAAAGTATAGGAAAGACCGAATAATTTATGGCATGCCGGAAGGATCAGCGAATGCGGTCGATGACCGATTCGGTGGCGAGCAGAAGGCCTTCCTTTGCCTCGGAGTCCGGGAAAGCTCCGAGCGCCACGCGCGCCGCGCCGGCATAATCGCGCGCGAGGGCCCGCGTCTTGGGAATGCCGTCGTAGCGGTCCACGATCGAGAGGATGTCGGAGGTCTGGACGCTCTTGAAGTCCCGCTCGCGCAGCACCGCAGCCACCTTGTCGCGCTCCGCCGCGCTCGCCCTCGGCAACGCGAGCAGCAATGGCATCGTGAGCTTTCCCTCGCGGAGGTCGTTCAGGACCGGCTTGCCGACCTCCGCGACGCTCCCGGTGTAGTCGAGCAGATCGTCGATGAGCTGGAAGGCCATTCCGAGGCAGCGGCCGTACTCCGCCAGCCGCTCGGCGGCGATGAGGTCGCCCCGCGGCGCGAAGTGGGCCGGCAGCCGGCAGGCCGCCGCGAAGAGGTCTGCGGTCTTGCGGCGGTTGATCTCGAGCGCCTCTTCCTTCGTGACCTGGATCGCGCCCTCCTTCTCGATGCCGATGATCTCGCCTTCGATCATCGAGAGGGTGGTGTCGGAGAGCACCTTCAGGATCGTGAGGTCGCCCTCGTCGAGCGCGATGCCCATGGACATCGTGTAGAGGTAGTCGCCGAAGAGGACCGTGAGGTTGTTGCCCCACCGCGCGTTGGCCGACGTCCGGCCGCGGCGCAGCCGCGCCTCGTCGATGATGTCGTCGTGGACGAGGGTCGCCGTGTGGAGGAACTCGATGACCGTGGCGTATCGGACATCCTTGTCGCCGTCGCGCGCGTCGTAGTCGAGCAGCTTCGCGGAGAGAAGCAGCAGCGCCGGGCGGATCCGCTTGCCGCCACCCTGGGCGAGGTACGTCCCGATGCGGTCGATCATGGGGATTGGCGAGCGGAAGTGGAGGAGCAGCTCCTCCTCGACCTTCGCGAGCTTGTCGGAGATCAGGTCATAGGCCCGCTTCAGGCGCAGGTTGTCGAGCAGCCGAGGCGTCATCGGTAGTTCGTGAACTGCAGCGGCACGCCGAAGTCGCGCCCGCGCAGGAGCGTCATGACCTCCTGCAGATCGTCCTTGGCCCGCCCCGACACCCGCACCTGGTCGGCCTGGATCGACGCCTGGACCTTGAACTTCCTGTCCTTGATCGCCTTGACGATCTCCTTCGCCTTCTCGGACGAGATCCCCTGCTGGATCTTCACGAGCTGACGGACCGTCGTGTTGGCCGCCGGCTCGATCTTCTGGAAGTCGAGCGACTTGACCGCGATGCCGCGCTTGACGAGGCGCGTCTCGAGGATGTCCACGACCGATTTCAATTTGTAGTCGTCGTCCGAGGTCAGCGTGAGCTCAAGCTCTTTCTCGTTCCACTCGACCTTCGACTTCGAGCCGCGGAAGTCGAAACGCGTGGCGATCTCCTTGGAGGCCTGCTGGACGGCGTTCAACACCTCCTGCAGGTCCACCTTGCTCACCACGTCGAAGGAGAACTCCTGGGCCATGGGGGCATTCTATTCGAGCCCGAGATCGGTCATCCCGAGCAGCGCAGCGACGAGGGACCCCGTGCCTGACCGCCACCGTCCGCGTCGAGCCGGGGATCCCTCGCTGCGCTGGGGATGACCGCGCTGGGCCTCGCCAGCGCAGTCAGTTCTCGACCACCCGCGTCCCCTTCGGCCCCGCGATCCGGTAGTCGCCGGCGGGCCGAGCCTTTTCGGTCTTCCAGCCGTCGAACCGGAACTCGGTGCGGTTGCCGGAGGTGTCCTCGTAAACGAGGGTCTCGACCATCCCGGAGTCGCCGATCGAGAGCTTCAGCCACGCGAGCTCTGATTCGGCGGCCCGGGGCTTCAGCACGACGGTCTTGCCTCCTTCGAGAGAGATCTCGTAGCGCCGCACGAGCTCCTCGGGCTTCTCGAGAAATACCAGGGGAAGGCGCGCCCGCTCGTCGGGCGAAAGCTTGCGGATCGTGAGCTGCTTGTCGTCGGGCGAAAAGAACCGCCCCTCGCCGTCGTCGTACGTGAAGACCTTCTTGTCCGGCGCGGTGTAGTCGAAGCGCAGTCGCTGCGGGGCCTGGACCCAGACCGTTCCGGATTCGCGCTTCGAGGTGGCAAAGCCCGCAGGCGTGTAGATCTGCGTGAACGAGGACGCATCCGCGGCGCCGAGGCTATACGCCGCCGCCGCCTTCGCCAGGAGGGCCATCGCGCCGCCGGAAGCCTGCGCCCCAAGAGCGATCGCCGAGAGAAAGAGAAGGCCAGACAGCGCCTGCCTCCTGCTTCCCGCCTCCCGCTTCCTGATTCTCAATGCCGGAAGTGCCTCCGCGGCGCGATGAGAAACGCCATGCCGCGCTCGTCGGCCGCGGCCACGATTTCCGGGTCGCGGATCGAGCCGCCCGGCGCCACGATCGCGGTGACGCCCGCGTCTCCGAGCATGTCGAGGCCGTCGCGGAAGGGAAAGAACGCGTCGGACGCGGCGCCGCAGTTGACGATCGGCAGCACGGGCTTCGTCACCGCGAGGCGGCAGGCGTCCACGCGACTCATCTGGCCCGCGCCGATGCCGATCGTCTGGCGGGCGTTGGCAAGAACGATCGCGTTCGATTTGACGCGGCGCACGACTTTCCACGCCAACTCGCACGCGGCCCGTTCGACGGCCGTGGGTTTTCTCTGCGAAGCGATCTTCCAGGCCGAAGAGGGGCCGGGCTCCGCGTCGGCGTCCTGGAGCAGGAGGCCGCCCTCGATGCGCTTCCAGTCCAGCCCCGGCGCCGCGTGGTGGGAAACGGGGAGCTTCAGCAGCCGGATGTTCGGCTTCTTCGAAAAGAAGGCGAGGGCCTCGTCGGTGTAGTCGTCGGCCGCGACGACTTCCACGAAGTGCTGCAGGATGAGCGAGGCGAGGGCTCCGTCGACCTTGCCCCGGATCGCGATGATGCCCCCGAACGCGGCCAGGGGATCGCAGGCGAAGGCGCGGCCGAAAGCCTCCGAGATCGTCTCGCCGATACCCACGCCGCAGGGGTTGTTGTGCTTGACGATGACCGCTGCCGGGCCGTCGAAATCGCGCGCCAGGGCCACGGCAGAATCAAGATCGAGCAGGTTGTTGAACGACAGCTCCTTGCCCTGGATCATCTGGAAGCGGATCAGCGCGTCCGGCGGCGCCGAAGGAAAGACGTAGAGCGCCGCACGCTGGTGCGGGTTCTCCCCGTAGCGGAGCGCCCCGGCGCGCTCGAAGGCGAACACGAGGTTTTCCGGGAAGGTGTAGGGCTCCCGCACGGCGGCGGCGAAGTAGCCCGCGATCGCCGCGTCGTAGGCGGCCGTCCGCGAGAACGCCCGCGCGGCCAGACGCTCGCGCGTGGCCATACCGGTGCCGCCGGTCGTGCGGATCTCTTCGAGGACGGCCGCGTAGTCGGCGGGATCCACTATGACCGCCACCCGCTTGTGGTTCTTCGCGGCCGCCCGGATCATCGCGGGCCCGCCCACGTCGATCATCTCGATGACCTCGGACCTGCCCTTTCCCGCCGCGACGGTCTTCTCGAAAGGATAGAGGTTGACGACGACGAGGTCGAACGGCTCGATGGACTGCTGCCGCATGTCTCGGGCGTGTTCCTCGCGCGTGTCGTCGCCGAGGATGCCGCCGAAGACCTTCGGGTGGAGCGTCTTCAGCCGCCCGCCGAGGATTTCGGGAAAGCCGGTCGTCTCCTCGACGAGGGTGACGGCGATGCCGGCCTGCTTCAACTGCGCGGCCGTGCCGCCGGTCGAAACCAGTCGCACTCCCGCCTCCACCAGCGCGCGGCCGAGCTCGGCGATGCCCGTCTTGTCGTGAACGGAGAGGAGCGCGCGGCGGACGGGAGTCACTGCGGTGGGCATGGGGATGGGGTCGGGCATAGGGAGGGAATATAGCCGAGTCAGTCGTCCGACGTCAGGAGTCTGTCGCGAGACGGACGGCACCCTCTGCAGACCACGGACTAGAAGAGCTTCAGGAGCTGCGCATTGATCGTGAATCCCTTCACGCCCTGGGACACGACGGGGTACCCGACCTCGGCCCGGATGCGCGTGCCGTCCCACGGGCCGTTGAACGCGGTCGTGATTCCGACGCCGGAAAAGTAGGTGTTGTTCCATCCGGCCTGCCGGTTCGTGACCAGCGTCTGGTTGTACTCGAGCTCGAAGCGCACGATGCTCTCGATGTTGAGGCCGTAGGAGATGTTGGCCTGATAGGCGCGGTCGGCGAGAACGGCGCCGCTCGGAAAGCCGATCATGCTGTTCGTCCCGAACGGACCGAAGTCCCACCGGGAGAAACGGTCGAGGTCCTGTCCGTCGAGGTAGGCGACTTTCAGAAGGAGCTTGCGGAACTCGGCGAAATAGAAACCCTTCGAGGCGTCGACCGAGTATTTCCAGTAGTCCTTCTGCCGCGGGTCGTAGCCGGAGGTGTCCGGATCGCCCCACGGTTGCCACTTGGCGCGCGAGTAGTAGCCGCCGTTGGCCGCGATGTTGTAGCCGTCCTGGTTCCAGTTCAGCCGCAGGCCGGCGCCGTACGTGAACGTGTCGACGGGAGTGACGAACTCGGGCCCGGTGTCCTGGTCGCGCTGGTAGTTGTCCCACTGCGCGGCGAGCAGGAGGGACGCCTTGAGGTACGGCCCGAAGGGGTGGCCGAAGTTGATCTGGAAGGACTCCGGCAGGTGTTTGATCCGTTCGCTGCGGAGCTCGACGCCGTTGCGGTAGCTCGTCTCGACGAACGGAATCGCGACGCCGAAGACGTCCGCGCCGAGGTCGAACCGGGTGCCCAAAAACGAGGGGTCGGTGTAGTTGGCGAACAGCAGCGCCCCCGCGAAGAAGACGGACAGCTGCTTGTTCTTTCCCCACATGTCGAAGTTGAAGTACTGGACGCCGAGCAGCGGGAAGGGGTAGTCCTGGCCCCGCTGGTAGAAGACGCCGGCGATGCCGAAGAGACTCTTGCGGGTGAGCGTGCTCTCGACCAGGCGCTCGTCAGGCTTGCCCGGGTCGGGCACGAGGTACCGCAGCCCCTCGTCCGTATCCCGGACCATTTGGGACTTGGACGCATAGGCTTCCTTACGCCGTGCTTCGAAGTCCGACGGGTTGATGACGACGTCGCTCATGACGACCTTGCGCTCGATGGCGGTCGTCCGGCCGGCCGTCGAGAACACCTGCTGGCCGCGGATCTCGAGCGGCAGCACGACGTCGGGGGCCCCGGGCACCGCGCGGTAGTACTCGGTCTGGACGTTCGAGAGCGTGTCGCCCTTCAGGTTGAGCTGGATCGACTCGCGGCGCAGGAGCGCGAAGGTCTCGCGGTCGATCCAGGCCGTGCCGCGGTAGATCGGCTTGTCGCCCGCGGTCGACCGCGGGCGGAAGTCCACGCGGTAGGCGGGCCGGTCGTCGATCGAGGTCTCGCCGGCGAGCTCGTACGCGTACTCCTCGGTCAGGCGGATGTCGAGCGGCAGGGTCGTGACCTTGTCCGGCTGCAGGATCGGAAGCTTCGGGATCGTGCGGCCCTTCCACTTCACGCCGTTGAGATAGAACTCCTGCCAGGCCCAGTCCGAGGGTTTCCCCTGCTGGAAGAAATAGGGGCCCCGGATCGTCAGGTCGAGGCTGCCCGAAAGCTGCGCCACGCGGAAGCGCAGGGAGGTGTCCATCGCCGCCATGTACGTGCGGGTCCGGTCGCGCTGGCCCGCGTCCCAGGCGCGCTCGCGGGCGATGATCTCGTCGGCCGTCAGCCCCCGGGTCGCCCCGACCTCGACGGCTGCCTTCGTGTCCCCGCCGGCGCGCTCGATGGGAGTGAGGGCGACCGCCAGCGGCGCCTTCGAGAGGTCGAGCGTGAGGATCTTCGCCCCATTCAGCTCGAAGTCGCGACGGGCGCCGCTGGCGAGGTTCTCGACGGCCGCCTTCTTGAACGGGCCGCCCTCGAGCTCGATGGCAACCGGCCCGCCGGGGGAATCGGGCAACAGCAGCACCGGCATGAAAGTCTTCGCGTCGAAGAGGCGCAGCGCCAGCACCGTCGTGCCGTCCTTGCGCGCGACGCGCGTCGGGGTCGGGTCGCGCGAGGCGTCCGCCGTCAGGTACTGCTGCAGGCGGGAGAGGGTCTCGAGCTGTGCTGCCTCGAGGGGCTTCTCGCCGGCGAGCACGCCGACCATGACGGCCTGCGGAAATTCGGTGAAGGCGGCAAGCGCGGCCGCGGTCGGCGTCTGCGTGTCGGTTCGCGCGGCCAGGACCCAGATGCGCTGCGTCGCCTCGGGCGGCGCGGTCGAGCCCGGCCGGACGATGAGCGCGTCGACATAGGGCGTGAGCTCCTCCGCACTGGCCGCATCGAGCGACTGGCCCGTGTCGAAAGCGATCTGCCCGTCGGGCGATCCGGAGCGAAAGATGGACGACAGCCGCTTGGCGGCGTAGGCAAAGCGTTCGGCGTCGGCCGAGACGGGAAGAGTGAGGACCATTCCTGCCGCCGACCGGAGCCGGGCGATCGATTCGACCGTGGCGTCGATCTCGGCGTCCGAGAGGCCCTTCAGCTCGACGAGAAAGAGGCAGCCGACCGGATTCGATCCCGCCGGAAGCTCGGCCCCGAGGCGCGCGATGCCCAGGAGCTTCGCGTCGGCGGGGCAGGAGCCGTCCGGCCGCTCGGCGGCCAGACGCAGCCGCTCACCCTTCGCGGTAACAGCCGCGAAGGCGGCCAAAAGCAAAGCGCCCGCGAGGCTGCGGGCGCGTCTGGATCCTGTCATCACCATCGGGAACC
>JANMPW010000074.1:0-2682 GCA_031370065.1 Acidobacteriota bacterium | reverse complement strand
CGTCGCTGAAGTTCTCGTTGAAACAGGCCCTGCGCCAGGTGCTCGGCCGCGAACCGGTCTTCGTCGAGCCGGGGATCAAGACGGGAATGCCGATCCTCTATGAGGTCCCGCAGGAGGTCGGGGCGGACCGGATCGTCAACGCGGTCGCGGCGCTCGACGCGGTGGGGGGACCTTGTATCGTCGTGGACTTTGGCACGGCGACCACCTTCGACGTCGTGACGGCCCGGGGCGAGTACGCCGGCGGCGTGATCGTACCGGGCATCGCCATTTCCGCAGAAGCCCTGTTCGAGAAGGCCGCGCGCCTGTGGCGCGTCGAGATCCGGCGCCCGGACAAGGTCGTCGGAAAGACCACGGCGAGCTCGATCCAGTCGGGGCTGTACTTCGGCTACCTCTCGCTCGTGGACGGGCTGATCGATCGTATCGCGGACGAAATCGCCGCGCGGCCGCGCGTGATCGCGACCGGGGGGCTCGCGGAGCTCTTCGGGGGTGGGTCCGAGAAGATCGAGCAGATCGACCCGCTCCTGACGCTGAAAGGCCTGCGTCTCATCGATGAGCGCAACCGGGGAGGATAGGGTCTACTACGAGGCCGCCGAGGCCGCGTTCATCCAGCGGCGCGGCACTCCGTTCCTGCTCTCGCCGTCGGACTTCGCGTTGCTCCGGGAGTGGCGCGCGCTCGGCGTGCCGCTCGAGGCCGTCGAGGCCGGAATCGACGAGGCCTTCACGCGCCGCGAAGAGCGCAAGAAGGTCGGCCGGGTCAACTCGCTCTCGTACTGCCGGGACGCCGTGCTCGGAGCCTGGGAGCGCCGCGCGGAGACCTCGCGCGGGAAGGGTGCCTCCGGCGGGGCCCTCGAGATCGACGCGAAGGCCGCCCTCGAAAGCCTCGCGATCCAGCTCGAAGAGTCCCACGCACGCCGCCCGGATCTGTCCGGCCCGCTCGCCTCGGCGCTCGCCGCGCTTACCCGCCTGCAGGCCTCGGCCGGGACGGCCGAGCAGATCGAAGGCTCGCTCGCACGGCTCGACAGGAAACTGGCAAAGGAACTTTACGCCGCCCTGCCCGAGCAGGAGCGCTCCGAGCTCGACTGCGAGGTCGCCGCCCAGCTATCCGGCGCCGCCACCCGGATGGATCCGGCCACGCTCGAAAAGACGACCCGAGCGCTGACCCGCCGCAGCGTCCGGGAAAAGCTCGAGTTGCCGCGGTTGAGCCTCTTGTGAGAGGTTCCGGTTTCCGGTTCCGGGTTTCAGGATCGCCCGGACCGATGAGTCTTGAAACCTGAAACATGCAACCTGCAACAAACAGCCCCTCGCGACAGGTCCGCATCGAAAAGCTCGCCCCGACCGGTGAAGGCATCGCCCGCACCTCGGATGCGGTGGGATTTGTGGACGGGGCGCTTCCCGGCGAGCTCGTCGCGACAACACTGTATGAGGTGAGAAAAAGATTTTGGCGGGGGAGCCTCCGGGCCGTGATCGAGCCTTCGCCCGATCGGGTGGACGGACCCCATGCGAGGTGTGCCGGCTGTGACTGGGCCCACTTCGCGCCGGCGGCCGCGCGCTCGGCCAAGCGCGAGCTTTTCCTCGAGACTATGGCGCGGATCGGCAAGCTCGATCCGGCCCAGTTCGGCGAACTGCCGGTGGCGGCGTCGGCTCCGGGGTACCGGCTCCGCACGCGCCTCCACGCCGCGGGGGGTGAGCCCGGCTACTTCGCGCCAGGGACGCACCGGGTCGTTTCCGCTGCCGCTTGCGAAGCGATCGCCCCGGACACCCGCGCGCTCCTGCCGGGGGCGGGCGCGGCCATCGCGTCGAGCGGGGCGGCGGTGTCCGAGATTGCCACGCTCGAGGACTTCGGCGGCGCCCGCCGCCTCATTCGCGCGACCGTTTCGGGCGATCCGGCCCGGGCGGCGCAGCTCGGGCTCGACCTTTCGGAGATGTTCCAGGGCGTTCGCGTTCGGTCCGAAGACGGGAGGAAGCTGCTCGAGCGAGGCTCGCGTTCTCTCGATCTCGCCGTTGGCGGCCGCGCGTTTGACGTCTCGGTCGACAGCTTTTTTCAGGGCAACCGGTTCCTCGTCCCGGAGCTCTTCGCCGACGTCGCGGCTGCGGCGGCCGCCGGAGCGGAGCCGGGAGAGGCCCTCGACGCCTTCGGAGGCGTTGGCCTGTTCGCAGGCGCGCTGGCGGCGTCCGGGCATCGCGTCCTCTCCGTCGAGGGCGATACCGAAGCGGTCGCGGACGCGCGACGGACGAAGGAACGGTGGCCGGACGGCGACCGCTGGGAGATCGAGGCCGCCTCGATCGGCCGTTTCCTGGAGGAGGATGACCGCCGCTTTGCCTGCGTCGTCGCGGACCCGCCCCGCGCCGGGCTTGGCGCGGAGCTTGCCCGGGACCTCGCGCGGCGGAGCCGAGCGCTCCTTCTCTACGTGTCCTGCGATCCAGCGACGCTCGCACGCGATCTGCCGGCGATCCTCTCGGAAGGCTTCCGGATCCGTCACGCGAAGCTGTACGACCTCTTCGCCTTCACCCACCGGGTCGAGGCGCTGGTCACTCTCGAGCGAGCAGCGTGATTCGGCCGGTCCTCGCCCAAGGCGAGGCGCCGGCGGCCCGAGCGGCGATCTGTCTCGTGGCCGGGATTTTCCTGGGCGCATGGTGCATCGGCGGCACTGCAAGTGCGGCCGTGCTGCTGGCGGTGGCGGC
>JANMPW010000062.1:0-17954 GCA_031370065.1 Acidobacteriota bacterium | reverse complement strand
GGCTGATCGACTCGATGGCCCTGTTCTGACCGATGACGCGCGTCTTCAGCGTCTGCTCCATGTGGAGGAGCTTCTCGGCTTCCTCCATCTGAAGGGACGTCACGGGGATGCCGGTCCAGCTGGAGATGATCTCTTCGATGTCGGAGCGATGGACCTCGGAGATGGCGGACTCGCCGAAGGAGGACGTCTTCGTCCGCTCGATCTCTTCCTTGATCTCCACTTCGCGCTCGCGCAGGAACACCGCGCGCTCGAAGTCCTTGTCGGAGATCGCCTTCTTCATCTCCTTGACGATCTGGCGGATCTCGACCTCGAGTTTGCGCAGGTTCTGGGTGTCCGCGACGCGCCTCAACTTCACCTTCGCACCGGCCTCGTCGAGGATGTCAATGGCCTTGTCGGGGAAAAACCGGTCGGTGATGTAGCGGTTGGACTGGTAGACCGCGGTCTTGATCGCCTCGGCCGAGTAATGCACCTTATGGAACTGCTCGTAACGGTCCTTGACCCCCTCGAGGATCTCGAAGGTCTCGTTCTCCGAGGGCGCGGTCACGTGGATCGCCTGGAAGCGCCGCAGGAGGCTGCGGTCCTTCTCGATGTACTTGCGGTACTCCTTGAGAGTCGTCGCGCCAATGCACGAGACTTCTCCGCGCGAAAGGGCCGGCTTCAGGATGTTCGCGGCGTCGAGCGAGCCTTCCGCGGACCCGGCACCGATCAGCGCGTGGATCTCGTCGATGAAGATGATGAGGTCCGGATTTTCCCGCAGCTCGCGAATGATCCCCTTCAGGCGCTCCTCGAACTGGCCGCGGTACTTCGTGCCCGCGACGATGAGCGAGAGGTCGAGGGCGAGAATCTTCTTGGCCGCGAGGAAAATCGGCACCCCGCCCTCGACGATCCGGGTGGCGAGGCCTTCGATGATGGCGGTCTTGCCGACGCCGGGCTCGCCGAGGAGAATCGGGTTGTTCTTCGTGCGGCGCGAGAGGATCTGGATGATCCGTTCCATTTCCTTGTCGCGCCCGATCAGGGGATCGAAAGTTCCCGTGCCCGCGAGCTGAGTGAGGTCGCGGCTGTACTCCGCCAGGAACGGGAGCTCCTTCTTCTGCTTGGAAACCTCGCGTTCCTTGATGAGGGAGATCGTCTCCTCGCGCACGCCATAGAGGTTGAAGCCCCGCGCCGTCAACAGCCGACCCGCCACGCACCCGTCCACGCGCAGGAGCCCGATCAGCAGGTGCTCCGTACCGACGTAGGGATGCATCATCGACTCAGCCTCGTGAGAGGCGTAGGCCAGGATCTTCTTCGACTCCTCGGAAAGCGGGAGTTCGGCCGTCGACGAGATCCGCTCGACGAAGATGCGGTCCCCCTCGATCTCGCGGCGGGCGTCCTCCGGCTTCACGTTGAAGCGGCCGAAGATCTCCTTGATGATGTCCTCGCCCTCCCGGAGGATCCCGAGGAGCAGGTGCTCGGACTCGATCACCTTGGACCCGAGCTTCGAGGCCTCGTACCGGGCGAAGAAGAGCGCCCGGCGTGCCTTCTCGTTGTACTTCTCAAACATGGAAGGCGGGCTCAGGCGCCATTGGGTTGCAGGGGTTTGCGGCCATGGAGCGGGATCTCCGGATTCATCCTCGCTCTGGCAAACCTACGGACGGAGAAATTCCTTCCCGAGACATGACGAAAAGTCTATCACAGCGGGCCGCCAGATCGGGGTTGTGGGTCACGATGACGGTCGTCATCGAGCGCTCGCGGTGCAGATCCCGGAGCAGATCGAAAACGCTTTGCGCGGCCGCCGCGTCGAGATTGCCGGTCGGCTCGTCGGCGAGCAGGAGACGCGGACCACGCGCGAGCGCCCGCGCAATCGCCACGCGCTGCTGCTCGCCTCCGGAGAGGGCGCGCGCGCCATGGTCCCGCCGGCTTCCCATGCCGATCCGCTCGAGCAGCTGTGCCGCCCTGCGGCGCGCCTCGCGTTCCGGGATCCCCGCGATCCGGTCCGGAAACGACACGTTCTCCTCGGCCGTGAATTCCGGCAGGAGGTGATGGAACTGAAATACGAACCCGATGTTGTCGTTGCGAAAGCGCGCGCGGTCACGCGCAGACATGTCCTCGAGGGCGGCCCCGAATACCTCGACGCGTCCCTCCTGCGGCCGGTCGATCCCTCCGACGAGATGGAGCAGCGTCGACTTGCCTACGCCGGACGGCCCCATCACGGCCGCAAACACGCCCTCCTCAAGCTCGAAGGAGAGGCCCGAGAAAACCGTCACCGGCGCGCCTTCGCCGGAATAGGTCTTCGCGAGGCCAGTTGCCTTGATCGCCAGCATGGTCGAGGAGGCGGTCGTCATCGCGACAATCGGATCGCTTCCCCCGGCGCGAGGCGGGCGGCGGCGCGCGCGGGCAGGACGGCCGCCGCGAGCGCGGTCAGCAGCGCGAAGGCGGCGATCGCGGCGACCTCCCCCGGGTGCACGGCGAACGGAACGTGGGACAGCATGTAGACGTCGGCGGGAAGAGGAACGAGGCGAAAGCGCTCGAGCGCCAGGGACAATCCCACGCCGAGCAGGACCCCGGCCGAGGTCCCGAGGAGTCCGATCACGGCTCCGAGGGTCAAGTAGATCCTCTGCAGGGACGCCGGCGAGGCGCCCAGCGACGTGAAGACGCCGAGGTCCCGCTTCTTTTCCACGACGGTCAGGGCAATGTTGGACACGATGTTCAGCGCCGCAACCAAAATGACGAGCGCGACGGTTAGAAAGATGACGGTCTTTTCCAGCCGCAGCGCGAATGCGAGCGGGGCGTTCAACTCCCGCCACGTCGCGACGGCATAGTCGGGCCCGAGCGTCCGCTCGACCGCGCGCGCGGCCGCCGCGGCCTCGAGCGGATTCGCCAGGCGGGCCTCGAACGCCCCGGCGCCCTCCCCGACGCCCGAGAGCAGGCGCGCAGTCTCTTCCGACACTTCCACCTCCCCGGGCTTGTCGAGCGCGCTCGAGCGCCGCACCTCCGACACCGTGAGCGCGGCCGTCATCGGGATCGGGCCGATCGGCGACAGCCGCGTGCGCGCAGAGGTCAGTCGGATGGCCTCCCCTTCCTGGATGCGCAGGCGCGCCGCCAGGGGGCTCGTGATTCGCGCGCTCGCCTCCGCGACCTGCCGCGCGCCATTTCGATAGTGGACCGGCGCTGGCGCCTGCACACCGCCCGCATCCGACGCCCAGGCACGTCCCTCGATCGAAGGGGCGAGCTCGATGACTCCTGGCAGCGTGGCGAGAGCACCGCGCACGCGCGAGGGATCCAGCAGGCGGGCGCCGCGTGCGGGAGAGACGCGCAGGTGGGCGCTGCGCTCCATCATCTGTTTCCGGATCCGGTCCTGGAACCCGGAGAGCAGCGCGAGCGAGATGATGAGGGCGGCCACCCCCACGGCCAGGCCCACGACCGAGATCGCAGCGATCAGAGCGACGTGTGCGCGGCGGCGTGAGGTGACGAGGTAGCGCAGCGCCACGAAAGTTTCGAAACGCATCAGCCCGCGCCGCTCCTCGGTCTGAGCAGCGGAAACAGGATGACGTCTCGAATCGACTGGCGGTTCGTCAGGAGCATCGTGAGCCGGTCGATCCCGACTCCTTCGCCCGCCGTCGGCGGCATGCCGTACTCGAGCGCCTCGACGTAGTCCTCATCGTCGGGCGCGGCCTCGAGGTCGCCCCCCTCGCGTTCCTCGGCCTGCCGCCGGAAGCGGACGGCCTGCTCCGCCGGGTCGTTCAGCTCCGAGAACCCGTTCGCGATCTCCATCCCACCCGCGTAGAGCTCGAATCGGTCCACCCACTCGGGATCCTCCGGGCGCTGCCGCGAGAGCGGCGAGATCTCGGTCGGGAACTCTTCGATGAAGGTCGGCTGCACGAGCTTCGGCTCCGCGACCGCCTCGAACACCTCGGCGAGCAACTTGCCCTTCTTCCCGCGGAAGCGCTCGGGGTTCTCGACGCCGTAGCGGGCCGCCGCCGCGAGCAGGCCCTCCTCGGTGCCGAGCGCCTCGCGCGCGATGGGACCCCCGGGGTCGTCTCGCGAAAACGCCACGACGGCATCGCGCATGGTCAGCCGCCGGAAGGGCGGCGTCCAGTCGATCGTCTGCTCGCCCCACGGCGTCGTCACGCTGCCCGCGACCGCGCGCGCAAGGCCGGACAGGAGCTCCTCGGAGAGCCGGATGAGGTCGTTGCCCTGCGCGTACGCCTCGTAGAACTCCAGCATGGTGAACTCGGGATTGTGGTGCGTCGAGACGCCCTCGTTGCGAAAGTTGCGGTTGATCTCGTAGACCCTCGGGATGCCCCCGACGACGAGCCGCTTCAAGTAGAGCTCCGGAGCAATTCGCAGGAAGAGGTCGATGTCGAGGGCGTTGTGGTGGGTCCGGAAGGGGCGAGCGGCCGCGCCGCCAGCGATGGGCTGCATCATGGGCGTCTCGACCTCGAGGTACCCCCGGCCGTCGAGGAACGAACGGATGAAGCGCACGATCGCCGCGCGCCGCTCGAAGACCTCGCGCGATTCGGGATTGACCGCGAGGTCGATGTATCGCTGTCGGTAGCGCCGCTCGACGTCTTTCAGGCCATGCCACTTCTCCGGCAGGGGCCGGAAGCACTTGGCCAGGAAGCTCAGTGTGCGCGCCTTGATCGAGAGCTCTCCCGTCCGCGTCCGGAACACCTCGCCCTCGACACCGATCCAGTCGCCGAGGTCGAGCGCGCGGTACAGCTCGAACCCCGCGTCCCCGACCGCGTCTCGGCGCACGTATACCTGGAGCCGCGAGCGGCCGTCGGAGAGGTCGAGGAACCCCGCCTTGCCGGCCGTGCGCAGCGCCAGGACGCGGCCCGCCGTCGTCGCGGAGGGCATCTGCGCCTCGAGAGCCTCCCCGGTGCTGTCCTGGAATCGTCCGCGGATCTCCGAGACCGTGGCCCCGGCCGGAAAGCTCATCGGCGAGCTCGCGAAGCCCAGCTCCTCAACGCGGCGCAGGTTCTCCCGCCGGTTCCTGACGAGATCGCTCTCGGACGGAGCGCCGTCGGGCTCCGGCTTCTCTTCGTTCCCGCTCATCGCCGCGAGTATATGAGCAGACCTGTCCGCACCGGGACATGGAACCTGAGACTTGAAACCGCGCGAGGCCTCAGCCTCGCGAGTCCCGCCGGTCGCTCTTGGGCGAGTCCTGCATCAACCACAGGTCCGACGTCGCGCGCAGCAGGCGCAAGCGCGTGCGCGTCCAGCAGCGGATGTCTTCGGAAGACGATACTGCCTCCGATTCATCGATGACGGAGGAGAGCGCCGCATCGAGCATCGGCACGCGACCGAGCGTGGCGCGGGCCGCTCGGAGCGTGTCAGCCGAGGGCGTCATCCCCGCGCAGGCGCGCAGGGCTTCCGTCTCCTCCGAGGCCTTCATCCGGAGCGCCACGGCCCGCAGGAGAGTGCGATCGCGGTCGGTCGGGGCCTCCCCTCCCGCCGCTACGGTGCGGCGCGCCGCCTTCAACTCCCACGGCTCCAGGCGGAGATTTTCGAGGCCCGAGATCCCGGTCCGCAGCGGCCCCGTGCCATCGTCGTAGAGCTCGACCGCACCGAGCACCCGGTCCAGGTACGGCCTCCAGAAGGCCTCGTCGGTCGCCTCCGACTCGACCTCCTCGACGAGCTCGAGCACCTCGTCGATGTCGTCGGCCGCGAGGCCCGAAAGCTCGAACCGCCCGAGCACCTCGCCGATCGCCTCCTTGAGCTCGACGACGTGCAGGGCCCTGACGTTCCCATCCCGGGACTGCCGGTCGAAACGCTGGCGCGATTCACGAAACTTTCGGAACTCTTCGGCGCTCGGCGCCTCGAGCCCGCCCCGGGCGAGCTCTTTCTCGAGGTCGCCAATCCGGTCGGTTGCCTCCTCGAGCCGGCGCTCCTCGCGCTCGTAGAGACGGTGGAACACGGACCGCGTGCGGAGATTGCATTTGGCGACCGCCGCAAGGACTTCCGGATTGGCGAGGCCGCTGGCGACACGGCGCTTCAGGGTCCGCACGTTGTTCAGGAGCCGCGCCGTGACGAGGTCTTCGAACTCCTGCGCGCGCGTCATGTCCGCAGCCAGGTCCTCGAACGCGCGCACGATCGACGGCGCGGTCGTCACGTCGAGGCGCGGCCACACCGAGGCGGCCGTCGCCGATTGGAAGAACTTCTGTACGTCCGGCCGCGGGCGCGGCCCGTCGGCGTCCGCCGCGTCGGGCCCGGCCGCGACGACGGTGGCCAGGAAGTCGACCTTGTCGACGACATCCTCGTCCACGTCGGGCTGCGAAAAGTAGAAGCGCAGGAGGTGGAAGGCGATCTTCTCGTCCTGGGGCCGCACCTTTTCGAAGAAACGACGCACGTAGGATGGCGAGATGAGGCGGTCGGCCTCGCGCAGCTTTCGGCCGAACCCATCGAGCCGTTCCGCGAGCTCGCGGATCCGCGGCGCGACCGTTTCGGGCGACGTCGTGTCGATCGCGCCAGCGGCGGCTCGCACGTCGTCGTAGAGCTTTCCGAAATCGAGCGTGTAGCCCGCCTCGGAGGCGAAGAACGTTTTCTGGACGCCACGCAAAAACTGGTGGAACGTCCACAACGCCTTGAACCTTTCGGTCAGGCGAATGTAGTCTTCGTGAAGAAGCTGAATTCGCTCGACGGACATCTCTTTTCCCGTGGTTTGGCCTATTCTAGCCGATGAAGGCGGAGGAACGATGAAAACGGTCGCGACCGACGGGGCCCCCAGGGCGATCGGCCCCTATTCCCAGGCCGTCTCGGACGGCGGTTTCCTGTTCCTGTCGGGCCAGATTCCCCTCGATCCGGCCACGGGCGAGCTCGTGGCCGGCGGCCTCGGGGCGGGCGTCGAACGCGTGTTCGACAACCTCGAGGCGGTCTTGACATCCGCCGGTCTTTCGTTGGACGACGTCGTCAAAACGACGGTTTACCTCCTGCGAATGTCGGACTTCGCGGAAATGAACGCGGTCTACGCGCGCCGGTTCGGAGAGCACCGTCCCGCGCGCTCGACGGTCGCCGTGGCCGAGCTGCCCAAGGGCGCCGCCGTCGAGATCGACGCGATCGCTCGTCTGCGCTCGTAGACGAAGGAGCGTCGGGGAACTACGGCCAGAGCGCGAGCCCCACGGCGGCCGCGAGCCAGCCGAGCACGAGGACGCGGGTCGAGCGCCGATGGAGGCGGTCGAACTTCGCCTTCCACGGATCGTCCGGCGCTGCCGCATCGAAGGAGCCGACCTTCATCTGGAAGTACTTCATCCTCGGGCGCAGCACCATCGCGAGGTAGACGTTCGTCGCGATCGCGACAAAGATCGCGATTGCAGCCCCGACGGATCTGCCGGCGAGGCCTCCGCCTCGCTCGAGGTTAACGAAGACGCCGATCACGAGGGCGAGCGAAACGACCTGCTTCACGATCTCGAACCGCCTCAGGATCTCGCCGAAGACGGCCCCCGCGCGGTCGCGTGAGGGGATCTCGCCAAAGACGACCGGCGCGGCGATCATGACGAGCAGCGTCCCGCCCACCCAGAGGGCGAGCGAAAAGCGGATCAGCTGCGACGGCACGTCCAAAACGGCGCGAGTCTAACCGCTAACCGAGCCCCGGCGCGCTAAGATCCGGATCGTCATGGAGCGGGAACTTGCGGACACCCTCGACGATCTTGTCCTAGGCCGCGGCGTGGCGCGCGGGCGGCACGACCTGCAGTACCGGGGCCGCTCTGTGCGGGTGGAACTGGAAGAGCGTCTCGCGGCCAACGGCTTTGCGCCGACCACGGTCGCCGAAGTGGCCATCGTCCCCGGCGAAAAGGTCCCGGCGTTCCACGTCGGGGACGAGGGCGCCGACTTCGGCTACGTGCGCTGGGAGATCTTCACGCCGAGGAGCCGCCGCAAGCTCTTCGCGTCGCAGCGCCGGCGGCCGGACAACCAGGAGTGGGCGATTCAGCTCTCCCCTTCTTCGACCGAGCGCATCTGGGCCGACCCGGCCCGCAAGGAGCGCCACGACGTCGAGAACGTCGTGGCGGTGAACCCCTGAGCGCCGAGCCCCTCATCGAGACTTTTCCCGTCGGGCCGCTCCAGTGCAACTGCACGGTCCTCGCGGACCCGGTCTCGCGCGAGGCGATCGTCATCGATCCCGGCGACGAGCCGGAGCGCATCCTGCGCGCGCTGGAGGCCGCGAAGCTCGAACCCGTCGCGCTCCTTCACACGCACGCGCACCTGGACCACATCACCGCCTCGCGCGCGGTCAAGGAGTCGACCGGGGCGCCGATCCGCCTCCATCCGGCCGACCGCCCTCTCTACGACGCGCTTTCCGAGCAGGCCGCCTTTTTCGGGCTTCGCGCCGAGGCGCCCCTGCCCCCCGACGCTCCGCTCGCCGACGGGGAAAGGATCCGGTTCGGGTCATTCACCCTGCGCGCGGTCCACACGCCAGGCCACACGCCCGGCTCGACCTGCTTCCTGCTCGAAGGCGACCACCCGGTGCTCTTCGCCGGCGACACGCTCTTTCGCCGCTCGATCGGGCGCACGGACCTCTGGGGCGGAGACACGGACGCCATCCTCGCCTCGATCCGGGAAAAGCTCTTCGTTCTACCGGGCGACGTTCCGGTCGTGTGCGGCCACGGCCCCCGAACGACGATCGACGAAGAGAAGCGGCTGAACCCTTTCGCGGCGGTTTGAGCGGCGCTCGACGCGCCGACGGGGGCGGGAACGGCTCGCGAAAGCTGCAGCTCCTGTTAGCGCATTCACAAGCGGGTCGCGGCCCCGTATAATCGTCGTCCATGAAGCTGTCGCTTCCCGAGCGATCCCAACTCGTCGCCGCCTTCTGGAAGGATGCCGCCTCCGTCTGCCCTTCGCACGAAGTGCCCATGCGGTCCTTCTTCGTCGACCGGGTCTACAAACCGCAGGTCGTCATGGTCTGCCCCAAGGGCGAGATGTTCCGCTTCACGCAGAGACCGAAGCAGATCGAGTTCTCCCGCCCGCACCTGAAGACGATGGTCCTCGACGCCCAGGAGCGCGAAGCCCCGGCCTGCCCGCAGGACTTCCAGCCGCTCAACGTCTATCGCACGCCGGCCGTATTCCTCCCGCAGGGGTGGGACTACTCCTTCGTCTGTCCGAACTGCCTGTCCTACGGCCAGTGGATCGACACCGGCCGCGGGGAGGACGACGTCGTCGCCGCCGCCAAGCCGAAGAAGGAAGCGCCGGCGTTTCACGACGAGACCATCGCGCTGCCGAAACGCATGGAGATGGCCAAGGACGGCAACCTCGCGCTCAAGCTCTACGCGGCGATGGCCCAGACCGATTGCACGGCCTGCGGCTACGACTGCGAGGGCTATGCCGCCGCAATCGCCGCCGGGACCGAAAAGGACCCGAACCTCTGCGTGCCGGGCAAGGAAGAGACGGCAAAGGTCGTCAAGGACCTGCTGAAAGGCACTGGCCTGCCGGCCGCGTCGGGCTAAGTCAGCTCTCCGGCTCGTCTTCGACGCTCGCCGGCTTGGCCGCCGCTTCTCCGCGCCTCGCCGCCGGCCGGATCGGGATCGCGAAGGTGAAGCGGCTTCCCTGCCCGACGACGCTCGAGGCCCAGATCGTTCCGCCGTGGAGCTCGACGAGCGAGCGCGCGAGCGCAAGGCCGATGCCCATGCCCGCGTGCCCTCGCGTCGCGGACCCATCCACCTGCCGGAAGCGCTCAAATACGTGCGGCAGCTCGCCCTCGGGGATCCCGATCCCGTCGTCCTCGACGCTGACGAGGTATCGCTCCGGCTCCCGCTCGACGCGGACCACCACGCGCCCGTGCTGCGGCGTGAACTGGATCGCGTTGGCGAGCAGGTTCCACAGGATCTGCTGCAGGCGCAGCGCGTCGGCGCGCACGGGAGGCATCGGCTCGGGCAGCGGCGCGAGGATCAACCCCACGCCCCGGGATTCGGACATGAGCCGGACGGTCTCGACCGATCGCTGGATCACCTCGGAGAGCGAGACCGGCTTGAGATCGAGGGTCAGCGCCCCGCGCTCGAGGCGAGCGAGATCGAGCAGATCGTCGATGAGCGCGAGCAGCACGCGCGCGGACTGTCGGATCTGGCGCAAACCGCGGCGCCGCGTCTTCTCGTCGAGATCCTCTTCCTCGAAGAGATCCGTCCATCCGACGATCGCCGTGAGGGGAGTGCGCAGCTCGTGGTTCACGTTCTGGAGAAAGTGGTCCTTGAGCCGTCCGGCGTGGCGCAGCTCGTCCACGGTCCGAACGAGCGTCGTGTAGAGCCGCGCATTGCGCAAGAGCAGCGACGAGAGGTCCGCGAACGAGGTCACCGCATCGATTTCCTCCTGGCCGAACCCTCCTGGCCGGTTGATCGCGACGGCGACCCCGAGGGTCTCCTCCTCGGTCTTGAGCGGCGCGAAGACGCCGTTCTCGGCCCCGACGAGCTTCTGCAGGTCGTGGTTGGTGTAGGGATCCTGTCCGAGATCATTGGTGCAGTAGACCTCCCCGGTGCGAAACACCATTCCCGCGATCGAGCGCGCATCCACCGACACCTTCAGCTCCGCGGCGACCTCCTCCGGGAGATTCCAGGCGGGCAGCGCGGCCTCGAGACGGTTCGTGTTGCGATCGTAGAGGTGGAACCAGACCCGCTCCGCGTTCGTGAACGCGGCGATCGCCTGCGTCGAGCGGCCGAGGACCTCCTTGAAGTCCGTCATCCGGTAGGCGGACCGCGAGAACTGGTGGAGGCGGCGCAGAGTGTCCACGCGACGCTCGACCCGCTTTCCCATCGTGGCGATCGCCGAGGCGAGGCGTCCGACCTCGTCCCCGGAAGTCCGGCCGGCAACGGCGTAGGCGCGGCCCCGGCCGATCTCCTCGGCCGCGCGGACGAGCTCGCCGACGGGAGCGGAGATCCGGCGCGATACGAGGCCGATCGCGACGAGCACGGCGAGTGAGAGCAGGGCGAAGAGCAGTAGCACTTCGTGACGCAATCTCGAGTAGGACGAGGGCGGAAAGGCGCGCACCGCCTCCGCCCGGATCGTGTCCACCGCCTCGCGCGAGAACCCTTCGAACAGCACCCACCCGGTCGCGCCGACCCGGGCGGACGCGATCCGCAGCGCCTTGCCGTCGACGACGTATTGCTCCGCCGACCTCTGCCCCCGCAGCGCACGGGCCGCGAGCTTCTTGAGCTCGGGCGACGGCGCATCCGCGATCACGGTGCCGCCGACGCCGCTCCAGCCGAGCGCGGCCGCCGAGCGCGGCGTCATCAACAGGGCGTGGCCCTCCGCGTCGGTCGCGAACCAGAGGTCGCCGGGCGGCTGCCAGGTCTCGAAGGCCTCGGCCACGTAGCGCCGGGGATCGAGGTCCAGGGCGATGCCGGCCACGAGCGCGCCTGCCGCGTCGCGCACGGGGACGAAGACCGACGCCGTCCGTGGTTCCGCCGTGATCGATGGACCGCCGTAGACGCCCGTCCAGACCGCGACGTCGCCCGTCGCCGGCCGCGCGGCGGGGAACCGCGCCACCCGGTTGAAGACGAACCGCTCGAGCTCGCCCCCGGACTCGCGGTTGGCGCGGTGGAAGTCGAGCCAGGGGCTGTGACGCACGACGCCTCCGGCAGTCCAGATGCTGACGTTGCGGATGGCGGGCCGGCGCCCCCGCAGATCCGACATCAACGGCGCGAGGACGCGGGTGCGCGCGACCTCCTGCCGCGCCGCCTCCAGGTTCCCGGCGCGGCCCGACACGAAGGCGACCGATTCTTCCTCCGGAATCTCCGTCCAGAAGTGGCCGTGCGGGTCCGCCGCGAGGCGCGACGGAGCCGGCAACGGGGC
The DNA here is from genome assembly GCA_031370065.1 of Acidobacteriota bacterium. Lineage (GTDB taxonomy): Bacteria > Acidobacteriota > Thermoanaerobaculia > UBA5066 > Gp7-AA6 > DAHUXD01. The sequence continues at coordinate 6,200 of JANMPW010000062.1, read as the reverse complement.
GATGTCGCCCGCCAGGGCCAGCGAGGCCGCGGTCGAGAGCGACCAGGCCGCCTCCTCCGCGACCCGGGCGCGCCGCTCGACCCACTCCGCGCGGAAACTAATGTCTTGCTCGGCCCGCATCTCGGCTTCACCCACACGGACCGCTGCGACCTGCGCGGCCGAGTCCTCCTCGAGCGCCGTCAGCCGTCTCTGCATCTGAAAAACGAACACGCTGCCGGGCAGAAGGAAGGCCAGGAAAAATCCGAAGAGGAGCCGCGCCGCGATGCTCTTGCGCGGGTCCAGGCGGTGCCAGAAGCGCTCGAAGGGAACGGAAGTCACCGAGGGATTTTAACGCCGGACGCTACTCGTACCTCAGCGCCTCGATGGGATCGAGCCGCGAGGCCTTCCTGGCCGGGTAGAACCCGAAGAAGATCCCGATTGCCGCTGAGAATCCGAACGCGAGGGCGATCGCCGCCGGCGAAAGCATGATCGGCCAGTGCGCCTTCCAGGCGAGAAACCGCGACGCACCGACGCCGAGCGAGATCCCGATCACGCCGCCGCCGATCGAGAGGGCCAGCGCTTCGATCAGGAACTGCAGGAGGATGTCGCGGCCCTTCGCGCCGATCGCCATCCGGATGCCGATCTCGCGCGTGCGCTCGGTCACCGAGACGAGCATGATGTTCATGATCCCGATCCCGCCCACGAGCAGCGAGATCGAAGCGGCGGAGGCGAGCAGCACCGACAGCGTCCGCGAGGTCTCATCGGCCGTCGCCGCGATCTCCTGCTGCGATCGGATCATGAAGTCCGAGTCCTGGCCCGGCTGGAGGCGGTGCCTTTGCCGCAGGAGCGCCTCGATTTCCTTCTGCGCCTCGTCCACCGCTTCGCGCGACACGGCCGATGCCATGAACATGTCGATCTTCGCGCTGTGCTTGAGCAGGCGCATGACGGTCGTGTACGGGGCCACGACGATGTCGTCCTGGTCCTGCCCCATCACGCTTCCGCCCTTCCCCTCGAGGACGCCGATCACCCGGAACGGGAACTTCTTGATCCGCAGCGTCTGCCCCACCGGGTCCTGGCCTTCGAAGAGGGCGTTCGCCAGGGTCGTCCCGAGGACGCAGACCTTCGCCGCTGCGCGGACCTCGGACTCGTCGAAGAAGACCCCGTTCTCCACGTTCCAGGACCGCACGAACGGCCATTCGACGCCGACGCCCTGGATCTGGGTCCCCCAGTTGAGGTTGCCCGCGACGACCTGCGCCCCCGTTCGCGACGAGGGCGACACGTACGCGACCGCCGAACACTCGGCCTTGACACCCGCGACGTCGTCCTCGGTCAGCGTGGATTGCCCCGTGAAGATGCGCGCGCCCGACTGGGTCGCGATGCCCGGAAAGACCATCAGGAAGTTGGTGCCGAGCGCGGAGATCTGCGCCTGGATGGCCGCCTGCGAGCCCTGGCCGACACCGATCATCGCGATCACGCAGGCCACGCCGATGATGATGCCGAGGGCCGTCAGCCCCGATCGCATCTTGTTGCGCGCGATCGCCTTCATGCCGACCTTCAGGATCGTCAGAAACTTCTGCATTCCCGCCTCTCAGGCCACCGGCCGGGACGCGGCGCGCCGGTGCGCCACCGCGCGGTCTTCGACGACCCGCCCGTCCCGGAATACGACGATCCGTTTCGCGTACTCGGCGATCTCCGTCTCGTGCGTGATGACAACGATCGTCTTGCCCTCGTGGTTCAAGCTCTGGAAGACGCCCATGACCTCCTCGGACGTCTTCGTGTCGAGGTTACCGGTCGGCTCGTCGGCCAGTATCAGCGTCGGCTCGTTGATGAGGGCCCTCGCGATCGCCACCCTTTGCTGCTGTCCGCCGGAAAGCTGGCTCGGCTGGTGATCTTCGCGACCCGACAGCCCCACGACGCGCAGGCAGCGCCGCGCCTTCTCTTCACGCTGCCGGGCGCTCTGAGCATTCGAAGCGTAAACGAGAGGCAACTCGACGTTCTCGAGCGCCGAGGTGCGCGCCAGGAGATTGAAAGACTGGAAGACGAAGCCGATTTTCTCGTTGCGGATCTCGGCTCGCGCATCGCGGTCGAGGCCCGAAACGTCCCGTCCGTCGAGGAAGTACCTGCCCGACGTCGGCCGGTCCAGGCACCCGACGATGTTCATGAACGTGCTCTTGCCCGATCCCGAAGGGCCCATCACCGCAAGGAAGTCGCCCGCCCCGATGGACAGCGAGACGCCGTCGAGCGCGCGGACCTCCACCTCGCCCATCTGGTAAACCTTGACGAGGTCCTCGGTCCGGATGACATCCAAGTCAGAACCTCCGACCCCCCGGACCGCCGGGGCTACCCGTGCCCGGAGGTCGGACGCCGGAAGTGTCGGCCTTTGCCGTCACGAGCCCGACGATCACCGTGTCCCCGGATTTCAGTTCTCCGGATGTCACCTGCGTGAACCGGTTGTCGGTGACGCCACCCCGGATCTCGACGGCTTTCGGCTCGCCGAGACCGTCGGCCGCGATCGTGTAGACGGTCTGGCCCGCCTTGCGCGGCTTGCCGCCCGACGTCCTATCGAACTGGTTCATCGCCCCCGCCGGCCCTTTTTCGCCCGCGCTCCGGGCCGCGCGCTCCTCCGGCGAAGCCCCCGTCGTCTTCTCCTCGGGACGCCAACGCAGCGCGGCGTTGGGAAGGCGCAGCACGTCCGCGGCGATCGCTACGTCGATCGTCACGTTTGCGGTCATGTTCGGGCGCAGGGCCAGATCGGGGTTGGGCACGTCGATGATCACCGGGTACGTGACCACGTTCTGGTTGACCGTCGCGTTCAAGCGGATCTGCGAAATGGTGCCGCGAAAGCTCTGGTCCGGGTAGGCATCCACCGTGAAATGCACGGGCTGTCCGACCTTGCACATCCCGATGTCCGACTCGGAGACATCGGCCGAGACCTGCATCTTCGTCAGGTCCTGCGCGATCGTGAAGATCGTAGGCGCCTGGAAAGACGCGGCGACGCTCTGCCCGACATCGTATTGGCGATCCACGACGACACCGTCGATCGGTGCAGCGATCTTGCTGTTCTTCAGATCGGTCTGCGCCTGCTCGAGCGTCGCCTGGGCCTGCCCCACCGAGGCCACCGCCGAGTCGTAGTTGGCCTGCGCCTGGTCGAGGTCGGCCTGCGGGGTCAGCCCCTGCTCTCCGAGGGCCTTCTGACGGCGCAAACCGATCTCGGAGTTGCGGACCTCCACGCGCGCCTTCTGCAGCGTCGCCTGGCTCTGATCGACCCTCGCCTGGAAGGGAGTCGGATCGAGCTCGGCCAGGACCTCGCCCTTCTTGACCTGCTTATTGAAGTCGGCGTGGAGCGCCGCGACGATTCCGGACACCACGCTGCCCACCTTGACGGTGATGACGGCCGAGAGGGTACCGGTGGCCGTGACCGTCTGCGTTACGTTGCCCTTGTCCACGATGGCGGTGCGGTATTTCGGCTCCGGCTTCTTGCGGCCCCCGAAGACGGCGAACGCCCCCGCGCCGACGGCCAGGACCACGGCGATCCATATCAGCTTCTTCATCTCGCTCCGTCCAACCGCCGCTGCCGGCGGCTTGTTCCGGTCTCGTCCCCCCGTGGAACGGCCAGGACACCCGCCAGATTACATGCGACCCCGGAACGCGGCGCCAGGCCGGACCCGCCCGAAAAAGAAAAGGGCCCCGGCGGGGTCCTTTCACTCGCCTTTCGGCCGGCGGCTTACAGGTGCCGGTCGATGAGCTTGACGAACTCGCTCTTCGGCAGTGCGCCGCGCGCCGTCTCGGCCACTTGACCATCCTTGAAGAGGATGAAGGTGGGGATGGAGGTGATCTGGTACCGCGTGGCGACCTCGGTGGACTCATCCACGTTGATCTTGGCCACCTTGATCTTGCCCGCGTACTGGTTCGCCAGATCTTCCACGATCGGGGCCACCGAGCGGCAGGGCCCGCACCAGGGCGCCCAGAAGTCCACCAGGACCGGGACCGCGCTCTTGAGAATGTCCCCGTCGAAGCTGGCGTCGGAGACCTGGGTTACGTTGTCGTTCGACATCGAAAAAGCTCCTTCCGACAGATATATGCCGTGTGGCGATAAAAGGATTCACGCGTCCCGGCAAACTTCATCCTAGCAAAAACCGTCTCAATGGACATGCGCATGCACCCGTCCCCGCACGTGCGCCAGCCCCTCGCGCAGGAACCAGGGAACCATCAGGAGCGAGAATGCGGGGTCCACCCAGTGCGGCGCAGCCAGTAACCCCGCGATCATCGCGAGCATCGTCAGCGCCGAGTCGATCGAGCACGCGATCGACTCCTTCGCCTCGGCGGCGAGCCCCTTGCTCCCCAGGCGGCGGCTGGTCTTCCACTTGAAGTATCCGACGACGGGCATTCCGAACGTGGCGAAGACGGTCAGCAGAAGGCCGAGAACGCTCGGCTCGACGTGCGATCCGCTCACGAGCTCGAAGGCTCCGCGCACGAGGGTGTACGTCGCCAGCAGGAGGAACGATACGCCGATCCAGCGCGCGAGCACCTGGTCGCGGTGAGCGTGGTCTTCCTCTTCATCGGCTAGGTGGCGCAGATGCCGCACGGCGAGGAAAGCCGCACCGCCCTCGATCACGCTTTCGAGGCCGAAAGCGAGCAGCGCGAGGCTGCCGGTCCGAATCGCCTCGAACAGCGCCAACGCCCCCTCCCCGAAGACGTGGAGGAAGGTGAGTCCGAGCAGCCAGTGCATGCGCTTGTAGAGCGCCCGGCTCTCTTCGGCCGGGATGACCTGGGGCGCGGGCGCCTCGAGATGGCTGGTCACGGCGGCATTCTATTCAGTTAGGGCGGCCCGGCCCGAAGGGGAATAGAATCCTCCTTTCGGACTTTGCAAACGTGATGCTCCGCCGAACGAAACACTCCCTCCTGGCGCGCGTGGCGCGCCGCGCCGCGCTGTGCCTCTCGATCGCGGCTTCGTTCGGCCTCCACCCCGAGCCTCCGGGAGCGTCCGGCCGTTTCGCGGGGCCCGAGATCACCGCCATCGAATCCGTCCCCGCGGCCGCGCACGGGTGCATCGCCTGCGTCTCCGGCGGCTCGGTGCTCATCTGGCCCGGCGCGGAGGTCGTCCTCGCGGCAACGCCCTGCGTCCCCGCGATCCTCTCCGCCGCCCCGCTCCTGCTGCCCCGCCTCGCCGGTCGAGACCGCTCGGGCCGGTCGCCTCCCGCGCTCTCGTAGCCGTTGCCGGGGGCGCGCGCACTGACGCGCTCTCATTACGACCACGAGAATTTCGAGGAGGCCACTTGAACAAGCGATTTGCCATTGCCCTCTGCGCCATCTGGCTCGCGGCGGCAGCCGCGGCAACGGCGCAGGAGACGCCAACGCCGACACCGACTCCCCCGCCCGAGTCGTCCGCGCCGCCTCCGGCCCCGGCGGGTGCGGTCAATCCGACGTTCTTTAATCCCGCGATCTCGGTCATCGGAAATTTCCTGGCTTCGGCCGGCAATAATCCGATCCAGCCGTCGCCCTCTTTACAGGTGCGGGAGTCCGAGGTCTCGTTCCAGGCGGTCGTCGATCCCTATGCTCGCGCCGACATCTTCATTTCTTTCAGCAACAGCGGCGTCGACGTCGAAGAGGCGACTGTCACATTCCTGAGCCTTCCGTGGCAGACCCAGGCCAAAGTCGGGAAGTTCAAGGTCCAGTTCGGCAAAATCAACACGCTGCACCTCCACGTCCTGCCCTGGGTCGACGAACCGCTACCCTTCGACGACATCCTCCTGTCGCCCGACACCTGGGCCGACGAAGGGATCTCGGTGTCCAAGCTCATCGAGCTGCCGGGCGACACGTTTTCCGAGGTCTACGTGCAGGTCCTGCGCGGCTCTTCGACGCCGCTCTTCGACGCGCCCTACAAGAGCGATCTGACCTACAACGGCCAGTACCGCCTCTTCCGCGAATTCGGCGACGACCATAACCTCGAGATGGGATTCAGCTATGCCTACAGCCACAACGGGACGTCCCTGACGAACACGACGAGCCTCCAGAACGCCCACCTCGTCTACCGCTGGAAGCCGCTCCAGGGCAGCCCGTATCGCTCCTTCATTCTGCGCAGCGAGTATTTCTGGAGCCAGCGCGAGCAGCCCAACGGCAAACAGAACGCGCAGGGCTTCTTCGTGGGAGGCGACTGGCAGCTCGCGCGGCAATGGTTTACCGGCGCGCGCTACGAGTTCTCGGAACGGGCCGTGAACGCG
>JANMPW010000032.1:0-2599 GCA_031370065.1 Acidobacteriota bacterium | reverse complement strand
CCTATCCACCCTCAGGAGGACAGCGTCGTGGACGGTATCAATCGGAACTCGCGGAACGAACTTGCCCTCGCTGGCGACGTCCGGGCCCGAGCCCTCGCCATGTGGCCCAGGCTCGACCGCAAGAAGCTGACTCGAACATGCGGCGATCCGAGGCGCGTGGCTCGTCTCGTGGAGCGCCGGACCGCGCTTTCGCCGGAGGCGATCCTCGGGATCCTTGAGGGACGGTCGTCCAAAGCTGGGTAGGCCGAAGCGGCCGCCCCAGCTGCGCCCCGAGGGACGAGGCGAGCCGCGCCTCCAGCACCCCGACCGGGACCAGCGCCTGTTGGGCCCGATCGACTTCGAGCGTCTGCCGCACCCCGTTCATCGGGCGCGTCTGGTGTGGGCTTTCGAGGACGGTCTCGACCGCGCAACCCGCTACGCCCGGATCCGTGCGGTCGAGGGCCACGTCACTGGAGCGGATGGTTCACAGTCACTGGGTCGGGCGGGCCCGCCTCCGTCCGAGAACGTCCGATGCCTAGGCGGGCGTAGAGGGGGCAGTAGCCGCGGATGCCTGTGAAGACGAAGTCGAGGCCGAGGAGCGCGGCGGCAAACCAGGCCCACGCCGGGAACCCTCCCGTCGTGAGCCAAAGGTTGACGGCGAAGAGGGCGAGCAGGCCTCCGCCCAGGATCCGGACGACCCGTTCGATCGGACCGAGGCCACCTCGCGAGGTGGGAACGCTGGAAGACATGTTGGAACCCCTTTCTTGAAGTGAGCGTTACCGGGGTCCGAAGACGCCCAGGAGGATCGCGAGCACCAGCAGGACCATCGGTGCGCAGCACGCGACCATCCACCACATCGAGTGGCCATGCTCTGGCTGCGCTTCATCGCCCGGCGCCGGCGCATCTCCGGCGGCCGTTCCGGGTCGCGGTGATGGGATCGGGCCGTGATCGTGGGTCATTTCGCACCTCTCGAGCTGTTTGGCGACTGGCAGCTAGTGTTGTTGTTGACGCTGAGAGCCACGCGAGGACCGGGTGAGCCGGGGCTGAGAAACCCAACACATCTCAGCCGTTCGGTTGCTGGTGGGTCGAAGGCCTACGCCGCACAGCGTACGGAGCAGCGCACGCAGTGCTGGAACGTCGTCGAAGAGGGCGCCGATGTCAGCGAGAGTGCTGGCGGCTCGGGCGTGTGCACGTCGCACGCGCACACGAGTTCGCAGTGGCCGTCGATGACGAACGGGGCCCGCCGTCCGGCGATCGCGTCGACGACCTGCTCGCGCATTCGGCCGCTGAAGCGCACGGCGATGAGCGCGCCGGTGATCGAAAGCTCGGCGGCGCGGGCGATCGCGTCGAGGCGATCAAGGGCCGGACCGAGTGCGGCGCGGAGGCGTCCGTCGTATGGCCGGAGGCTCTCGATCGTGCCGTCGGCCCATTCCCCGATCGTCTGTGCCGCGGCGACGCCGGAGAGGATCGCGTACGAGATCCCTTCGCCGAACAGAGCGTCTGCGGTCGCCGCCGCGTCGCCGGCGAGGACTGCCCGCCGGGAGGCGAGCGGGCCGGCGCGGAGGCCCTGGGCGATCCAGTGGCCTCGGACATGGCGGTCCTGCAGCTCGAGCCCGAGCTCGTCCGCCAGGCGCGTCAGGTCTTCCCGGAGCCGAGCGTGCCGCGAGGTTCGGTACGACCCGACGCCGAGGTTCCCATGGTCGCCCTTCGGGAAGTACCAGCCGTAACCGCCGGGGATCCGGTAGTCGAGGATTGCCGCATCGTGCCGAAGCCCGGACCCGAAGGGCACGTCCACCTCGAGCGCGAGCGCCCGGCGGCGGGCGGGACCGCCGAGGCCAAGCTGGCGCGCGGCCCGGCTTGGTTCGCCGTCAGCCGCGACGATGGCATCCGCTCGCCACCACCCCCGGTCGGAGCGCACCTCGACCCCGGACTCGTGCTCGAGGATCTCGCGCACGGGCTCGCTGTCTCGCACGACCACCCCCGCTCGTGCGGCCGCCTCGACGAGGGCGAGGTCGAAGCGTTGCCGCTCGACCATGGCGATCGTTGTCGCGGGCTCGACGAGCATGAATGCGCCCAGATGGGGCCCGCGCAATTCCACTCGATCGACGCGGCGCTCGACCGTGTCGAGAGCGATCGAGGGCACGAGCCGTTGCGCCTTGGGCGTCAGACCACCACCGCACACCTTCGGGCGCGGCAGCCGGCGCGCCTCAAAGAGGGTGACGTCGGCGCCCCGCGCCGCGAGGAGCCGGGCGGCGGTGCTACCGGCCGGCCCGGCTCCGATGACCGCGACCTGCGGCTGGGTCATCACGGGGTCTTGGCCGAGCGATCGACAACGAAGTTCCACGCGAACGCCGCCACCGCGGCCGCGGCGAGCCCGTAGAGGGCGACCTCGGCCAAGCCCAGGACAAAGCTTCCGGGGTTGAGCCATGTGAAGCCCGGGAAGATCGTCGAGAAGAACGTCCTCATGCCGAAGACGTCCGGCCAGATGGTGCCCGCGACGATGCATGCGAGATAGGCGGACTCGCCGACGGCGACGATGGCCGCAGCGAGCGGCGCGAACGGCAATCGGATCATCGCTCACCTCCGGCGGTGCTGGCGTGGATGACGGCCGCGCAAACTG
>JANMPW010000738.1:0-2933 GCA_031370065.1 Acidobacteriota bacterium | reverse complement strand
ACGTCGCAGGAGAAAGTGTCCATAAGGATGAGGTCTAGGATCGGAGGACACTACGTCGCGGGGCCAGACCGCGTCAAGATGCAAAACTTGAAGTCCTTCCCGGCTGTCAGTATGGTAGGGCCGTTCCCGTCCAGTGGTCGGGCTGGACAATCCCGGCACACGGAGGTCGCGATGGAATTCGAACTCAAAACCCTCTCGCTGGAAGCTGTGCCCAGGGCGCTTGCGAAGGCAGAACGCTACCGGCTGCTCAACGAGCCGGGCGAAGCCGAGAGCATCTGCTTGGACGCGCTCGACGCGGACCCAGACAACCAGGAAGCACTGGTCATGCTGTTGCTCGCGTTGACCGAGCAGTTCGACCATGACGCAGCGTGCGTCGCCGAAGCGTATAGGACCGTTGCGCGGTTGCGCGACGACTACGAGCGCGCGTATTTCACGGGCATCATCTATGAACGGCGCGCAAAGGCACACGTTCAGCACGGCACTCCCCGAGGCGGACCACGTGCCTATGAATGGCTGCGGGAGGCCATGACCTGGTACGAAAAGGCTGAAACCATTCGCACGCCCGGCAACGACGATGCGCTTCTTCGGTGGAATGCCTGCGCCCGGCTCATCATGCGCGACCACCATCTGGTGCCAGCCGCGGAAGAGCCTCACGAGCCGATCTTGCTGGAGTAGGACAAACGACGTGGCAGACCATGCGTATCGGATCGAACGTGACAGTATGGGCGAAGTGCGTGTACCTGCCGATGCCCTCTACGGTGCCCAAACGCAGCGAGCGGTCGAGAATTTTCCGATTAGCGGCTTGCGATTCCCCCGCTCTTTTCTTCGGGCGTTGGGCATGATCAAGGGCGCGGCCGCGGCCGTCAACCTCGATCTGGGCTTGCTGGAGGCGGAGATGGCCGCAGCAATCCAACGGGCGGCCAAGGAGGTGGAGGACGGCGTCACGACGCCGACTTTCCCCTCGACATCTTCCAGACAGGATCGGGCACCAGCACGAACATGAACGCGAACGAGGTGATCGCGAATCTGGCGACGCCCAGGTTAGGCCGTCAGGTCCATCCGAACGATCACGTCAATATGTGCCAGAGCAGTAACGATGTCATCCCTGCCGCGATCCACGTCAGCGCTTACGTCGAGGTGAGTGAGAACCTGATCCCGGCCCTAGCGCACCTGCGCGAGACCATTGACCGGAAGGCCGCCCAACTTGATCACGTGGTCAAAACCGGTCGCACCCACCTGATGGACGCCCTGCCGATCCGCATGAGCCAGGAGTTGAGCGGGTGGAGCAGCCAGGTGGCGCGCGGCCTGGAGGGCTTGGAATCGACGCTGCCAAGGCTCCGCGAGCTGGCTCTCGGGGGAACAGCCATCGGCACAGGTCTGAATGCTCATCCGGAATTCGGATCCCGCGTCGCCGTCAAGCTGGCAGCCATGACCGGCCTGCCATTCGTCACAGGTCGCAACTACTTCGCCTTGATGGCGAGCCAGGACTCGGCCGTGGAGCTAAGCGGCCAGTTGAAGACTGTCGCGACCGCTCTGATGAAGATCGCGAATGACTTGCGCTGGATGAACAGCGGACCGCAGGCCGGTCTGGCGGAAATCTCTCTGCCCGATCTCCAACCCGGCAGCAGCATCATGCCCGGCAAAGTAAACCCCGTGATTCCGGAAGCCGTCACGATGGTCTGCGCGCAGGTGATGGGCAACGATGTCACGATCATGCTGGGCGGCCAGGCCGGCAACTTCCAGCTCAATGTGATGCTGCCGGTGATTGCGTACAACCTGCTGCAGAGCGTCACCCTGCTGGCCCGGGCCGCCTCGGTCCTGGCCGGAAAAGCGATCGCCGACTTCGCCGTCAACCAGGCCCGCGTGGCGGATTTTGTCGATCGCAACCCGATTATGGTCACGGTGCTAAACCCGGTCACCGGCTACGAGACGGGGGCCAAGATCGCCAAACGGGCCTATGCCGAGGGGCGGAAGGTCAAGGAGATTGCGGCCGAAATGACCACGTTGACGCCCGGAGAGTTGGACCGACTCCTGAATCCGAGAGCGATGACCGAGGGGGGGATTTTTAAATAGCGGCAAGCTGAGTGGCAGCGTCCGCGCCCGAGCGGGCGCCCGTTGGCGACCACCCGCGCGTGGTGCTCCGAGATCCCCGTCTCCACGCGTTGCGGACGGGGCAATCGTGGCCCGCCAAGTCGCCAGGACGATGCCGGTTTCGTGTTACCATCCCGCTTCTCACCCATGCACGATCCTTCTCCTCCCCTTCAGACCGGCAGCGGCTTCACCTGAGCGCCCCGCCTCTTGGCGCGTCGCGCTGACCGATAACGGCGTCCTCTTCGCACATTCGTCGCGACAGCCCCGTGCCGATTCCTGGGCGCGCAGGAGAGCGGCGCGGCCATTCCGTACGGTAAAGCCCTGTCCCCAACACGTTGAGCGCAGGTTGAGTCGAATGACTGAAGTCACGTGCACGCTGCGGATCACGGCCACAGGTCGCGATGTCGCGCGTGTGTCGGTCCGGCGGCAGCAGTTCCCCGTCGGCGCCCCGATCGAGTTCGACGTCGAATCGCCTCGCGTCGCAGCGATTGAGTACGCGCTCGGCGCGGTCGGGGGGGAGATCGTGAACGGACTGCAGGCCTTTGCCAGGCGCCGGCGTGTTCAGCTCGATCAGATCGAGGCTGTCGTCAACGGCGAATTGGAACGTCCACTCACGTATCTCGAAGTCGTCGGCGAGAACGGCCGCCCGCGCATCCGCCACATTCGCGTGAAGGTGTACATCTCGTCATCTGAGGATGAAGCGACGCTGCGACGGCTCTGGACGGAGACCCTGGCGCGGTTGCCGCTCGTCTGCACGCTCGAGGGCGCCGTGCCGCTCGAGATCGAATTGACGCTCACCGCCTGATTGGAGACTTCATGTATCGGTTGACGCCCGATCAGCA
>JANMPW010000407.1:0-1655 GCA_031370065.1 Acidobacteriota bacterium | reverse complement strand
AGCTTTCGCGCGCCAGGCGCGCCGCGACGGCGAGTCCGACGACGCCGGCTCCGATGACGGCAATCTCCGTGTCCGGCACGCTTCGATCTTAAGCTCAAGGCGGCATTGACGCCCGGAGTGCGGCGGTATACGTTGACCGCTCCCGGATCAACGAGCCGTGAAGCACTGGAAAGAGACCGCGGAGATCTTCGGGCGCGTCGTCCGACTGCGGGAAACCGGAAAGCGGGCGGCGCTCGCCACGGTCATTCGCGTCGAGGGCTCCTCCTACCGGCGGCCCGGCGCCCGCTTCCTGGTGGAGGAAGATGGCGCGACGCTCGGGTCGATCAGCGGCGGCTGCCTCGAGGCCGACGTGCGCGAGAACGCCCTCCCGGTGATGCGCGAGGCCGCGCCGCGGCGGCTGTGCTACGACACCGGGGCGGATGATCGCTCGGTCTGGGGCCTCGGGCTCGGCTGCAGCGGCACGGTGGAACTCTTCGTGCAGCCCGTGACCGGCGCAGAGACGCTCGAGGCGATCGAACGCGCCCAGGAGCTTCTGGCGGGCGACCGGCCGTTTGCGCTCTGCACGCTCGTCGGGGGCGCGCCCGACGCAGGGGGCATCCTGGTCGCTTCCTCGGAAGGAGCCCTCGGGGGCTCGACGGGAGACTCCGCGCTCGATCGGGCGTTGTCGCAGGCTGTCGCGAAATTAGACGGCCAGCGGGAGGCGAAGCTGCACGCGGTCGGGCCGGCCGAGGTTTTCACGGAGGTCCTGACGCCGCCGCCCTCGCTGCTTCTTTTCGGCGCGGGCGAGGATGCGCGGCCGATCTGTGCATACGCCGCCGACGTGGGCTTTCGAGTCTCCGTCGTGGAGCAGCGCGACGGCCTCCTCTCGGCGGAGCGTTTTCCGGCGGCGGCGCGGCGCATGGCCCTGCGTCCGGAGGAAGGTGCGGGCGCGCTTCCGGTCGGGCCGCGGACCTACACCGTGGTCCTGTCTCACTCGTTTGCCAATGACCGGGAGTGGGTCCGGCACCTGCTCGCCGCGGGGGCACCGCACGTCGGGTTGCTCGGTCCCCGCGCGCGGACCGAGGAGATCCTTCGGCAAATCGGCGCCGAGGGCGACGAGCGGGTCTTCGGGCCGGTCGGACTCGACCTCGGAGCGGAAGGGCCGGAGCAGGTCGCTCTCTCTGTGGTCGCCGAGCTGCTCGCCGTCCACTGCGCGAGGGAACCGGCGCACCTGCGTCAAAAAGCCGGCGCGATCCATGCGACTTGATCGGCAGGGCCCGGTGGCGGGCGTCGTTCTCGCGGCCGGCTCTTCGAAACGCATGGGGCAGAACAAGCTGCTGCTCCGATTGGACGGCGAGGCGCTCGTCCGGCGGGCGGCGAGGCGGGCGCTCGCGGCCAGCCTCGATCCAGTCGTCGTGGTCCTCGGGCACGAAGCACAGCTCGTTGGGCTGGAGCTTGCGGGATTGACCGTCCGGATCGTGGTGAACGCGGACCATGCCGGCGGCATTCACACGTCGCGAAGGGCGGGGCTCGCCGCGGTCCCTTCGGACACGCAGGCGGCCGTCGTTCTGCTCGCGGACATGCCCTTCGTGACCGAGCAGATGCTCGCCACACTCGTCGCGCGCTACCGCGAGTCGGACGCCCTGCTCGTCGCCTCCGAGTACGCAGGGGAGCCC
>JANMPW010000625.1:0-2173 GCA_031370065.1 Acidobacteriota bacterium | reverse complement strand
TGCAGCTCGCCGGTTTCTACACAGGGCCGCTGACCGGATACTACCTGTGGCTGCCGGCGCTCGTCTTCCAGGTCGTGCTCGCGCTGTGGCTGCTCATCAAAGGTGTGGCCACGCCGACGCCGAGGCAACCGGCCTGAGGTTCCTAGCCAGGGTGGGATCGGCGGTCGAGCGCGTCGGAACGGGGGTTTGAATGGTGGAGCTGAACGGGATCGAACCGTCGACCTCCTGAATGCCATTCAGGCGCTCTCCCAAACTGAGCTACAGCCCCGCGCGGAGGGCGCGAAGAATAGCATGGGACCCGCGGGGCGGTAAATCGGGCCCCGCGAGGCGTTCCGATCCATAATCGGCCCGGAAGCGCACGGGGTCCGGTGACCCTCGCGGACTTCAAATCCGTCGGCGTCGCGGCCTCGCGCCGGGACGGGTGGGTTCGACTCCCACACGCTTCCGCCACTACGCCGCGGCGGTTGGACAGGCTCCCGGCCGTCTTGGACGAGTCCGGGTAAACTCCGGCGCGTGAGTCGTGACACTGCTCGGCCTCTCGTCGAGGCCGCGGGCCTTTCCCGGTCGTACCGCCTGGGCGCGGGCCTCGTGCCGGCCGTGCGGGACGTCTCGCTCGCGATTGCCCCGGGCGAGTTCGTGGCCCTCAAGGGTCCGAGCGGATCCGGCAAGACGACTCTCTTAAACCTCCTCGGCTTGCTCGACCGGCCGGACGCGGGTACGGTCCGGGTCGAGGGCCGGGATGGCGAAGCGCTCTCGGAGGACGAGCGGTCGGATCTGCGGCGCGACCGGTTCGGATTCGTCTTCCAGACCTTCAACCTGATCGCGGTGCTGACTGCCGAGGAGAACGTCGCGTACCCGATGGCGCTCGCCGGCGTCGAGGCGTCGGCGCGCCGGACTCGGGCCCGCGAGCTGCTCGCGTCGGTGGGCCTGGCCGAGAAGTTCGGCGTGCGCCCGGACCTTCTCTCCGGCGGCCAGCGCCAGCGCGTTGCGATCGCGCGCGCTCTCGCGAACGGTCCCTCCGTCGTCTTTGCCGACGAGCCGACGGCCAATCTCGATAGTCACACCGCGGAAGAGATCCTCGATCTCATGCGCGAGATCAACGCGAAGGACAGCGTCGCGTTTCTGTTCGCAACCCACGACCCGCGCGTCGTCTCGCGTGCGCGACGAATCGTGAGCCTTCACGACGGCGCGGTCGAATCGGACGTCGCGGCATGAGCGCCTTCGCCCTCGCCTGGCGCAATCTCGTCCGCCAGAAGCGGCGCAGCTTTCTCATGATCGCCGTCGTCACGTTCGGCTTCGCGGCCTTCGCGCTGGCGGGGGGCTTCATCGCGCAGTCGTTCGAGGGGCTAAAAGAAGGGACGATCCGGAGCGTCGGAGACCTGCAGATCGTGGATCGCCGTGCCGTTGGCAAGGCGGAGGAAGCCACGCTCGAGTACGGCCTTCCCGACGCGAAGCGCGCGCGGGCCCTCGCGGCGGGGGACCCCGAGGTCGCAGCCGTTCTGCCGCGCATCGAATTCGTGGGCCTCGCGACGACGGGCGCGAAGTCGGTCCCGTTTCTCGGCGTCGGCGTGGACCCGGGCCCGGAGGCGGCGGCAACGCTCGCGCCGGAGCTCATCGCGTCCGGCAAGTACCTCTCGGGCGACGGCGGCGACGGCATCGTTCTGGGCACGGGCCTCGCGGCGGCGTTGAACGTCAAGCCGGGGGATCGGGTCACGCTCATGTCGACCACGCCCGATGGATCGCTCAACGCGCTCGACGGCGTCGTCGAGGGCCTCGTCGACGTGCGGATCAAGGAGTTGAACGATCGGTACCTGGCGGCGGGAATCGGGCTCGTCTCGCGGCTCCTGCAAAGCCCGGAAACGGTCTCGAAGCTGGTCGTGTTTCTGAAGAAGGGGGCCCACGAGGAGAAGGCGGCGGAGCGGCTCGGCAAGGCGCTCGTTTCCGGCGGATACCCGATCGTGGTGCGCCGGTGGCGCCAGCTCGCCACGTTCTACGAACAGGTGAAGCTGCTCTACATCGGCATCTTCGGGTTCGTCGGCGCGGTCCTCGTCGTCATCGTGATCCTGTCGGCGGCCATCGTCATGACGATGGCGGTGACCGAGCGAACGCGGGAGATCGGGACCCTGCGCGCCCTTGGGACGCGCCCTTCGAAGGTCCTGCGGATGTTTCTCGC
>JANMPW010000614.1:0-14380 GCA_031370065.1 Acidobacteriota bacterium | reverse complement strand
CGAGCGCGGGGACGCGAATGCGGTAGGCGTCGTCAGTCGGAATTTCGCGGACGTTGTCGGGCTGGAATCCGGCGAGCAGTGCCGCTTTCTGGAGCGCGTGGTGCGTCTGGTCGGAGGCATACAGGGTCCCGGAAAGAAAGTCGTCCGGCAGCCGGTCCCGGCGCGCCGCCACGAGCGCGGAGAAGGTGGCGAGCGACCCGCCGCTCGTCAGGATACCGCCCGCCGTGCGCGGATACCCGACGAGGTCCGCGAACCAGCGCACGACGTTCGACTCGATCTGCGCGAGGCCGGGTGCGGCGGCGAACACGCCGACGTATCGGTTGACCGCGTCGGCAATGAGGTCCGCGACCGCCGAGTGCGGCAGTCCGCCGCCCGGGATGTAGGCGAGGTATCCGGGGCCCGCTGTGTTGAAGCTCTTCGGGATGACGCGTTCGAAGAGCAGGTCGAGCAGTTCCTCGGCGGGGCGGCCGGACTGCGGGACCGGCTCGGCGAGCGAGCGCGCGAGCGCGGCGCCTCCATCCGTGTCCGCGGATGGCTGATCCGGCAGCGAGGCGATGTGCTCGACGATACGCTCTGCCGCGGCGTCGATCAGGCTGCGCAGCGCGGCGGGGGAAAGCTCGAGACTGCGGTCTTCGTTCGTCACGACGTGGGCGTCAGAAGTGCGCGACCCGGTCTTCCCGCGCCGACGCGGGTGGCACCCACGGAGGCAGCGGCATCTCGAGGAGGGCCGACAGCGCGGAGACCGCCGGCTCGTACATCGCGCGCAGCTCCGTGAGCCGGGGGCCGGCTTCCGCGGAGGGCCGCAGGGGGATGCGCGCGTCCGCGAGCGCTTCGCGCAGGCGAACGAGCTCGGCCGGCGGCAGGCGATCGGGATTCGGGGCGGCCTGCTTGCGGTCGAGCACGCGGCTCATGTCCGCGACCGCGTGGCGCGCCATCGCGAAGGTCATGCGCGCCTGGCGCCGGCACTTTGTGTCGACGAAGGCGAGGAGGAGGGCGCAGGTGTCGAGAAGCGCCGTCATTGCGGCGACCCAGGATTGGTTGTCGTGCTGGGAACGGTAGAAAGCCAGCACCGGGAAAGAGACGTGGCTCTCGAGCAGCTCCGCCGACCACTTCTCCCAGTCCCGTAGGAGCTCGGCGAGCGCATCGTCGCTGTCGTCGCCGATGTGCCGACGCAGGAGCTCCAGCGCCGTGGGCGGGGATCCTGCGCGCGCGTCGAGGAGGGCGATCGCGGCCTCGCGCCGCGAGAACGCCTGCGAGAGCACGGGCAGGTACCCGATGACGAGGGCGAGGAATCCGAGGCCGGTCCCCGATTCGAACACGGTGATGAAGCGCCCCATTGCAGAGTGCGGCGTCACGTCGCCGAGACCGAGGGTGAAGAGCGTCGTCCCGCTCATGTAGAGCGTCGTGAGAAAGCTGTCGCTCCCGTCCGGCGACGCCATCCGCGAGCCCGCGCCCCACTGCATGAGCCCGAAGGCGAGCACCATAGTGAGCGCCCACAGCGCGATGAGCAGCAGGAGCCAGAGCGGGCCGTAGACCATGAGGAAGGTCTCGCGCCGGTTGCCGCGCGGGATCCGGCGCGCGATGGCCCGCCACGACGGCCAGGTCAAGCGGTAGAAGAGCGTCGTCAGGCGCGTCCCGCGGGAGACACGGCGCGAGAGCACCATCGTCTCGAAGGCGTCCCACAGCGTGCCGGCGAGAAGCGCCGCTCCGCCGACGATCATCGCAATGGAGACCTGGGCCGGGGTCACAGCGCCATTGAATCACGACGTTTTGAGGGGCGCTCGACGCGCCCTACGGGGGCGAAGAAATGAGTGGTTCAGAGCCCCGGGCGGGGCCAGGTGCGGTAGAATCAAGCCTTCGCAGCCTCGAACAACAGATGACCGACCCGATCCGCTTTCGCGAGACGAGCACCGAGCCATCGGTCGGCTCCGAGTTGCGCGATGCCGTGGCGTTGCGTGTCGATCCGTCGCGACGTGTGATGCTGCGGTTCCAGATTGCCCTCCAGGCCGAAGACGAGGTCGAAGCGCTGCGCTACGCGCGCCGCGCGATGATCCGGGAGGAGCGCACGCGGGGTCTCGAGTGGGACGAGCCGTCGATGGAGGATCCGTCGCTTTCGGGCCACGAGATCCGGTGGCTCGCACTCGCCTCGCAGGCCGCCTGGTGCCGTCAGAAAGTCGCCGAGCTCGTCGAGCGCGCCAACCGCGCCGTCGCCGACATGCGGACACCGGGCTAACTCCGCCCGGCTTGCGTTACCGCCGGTAACAGTTTCCTGGTCCCGCCGCGCGCTCCGGCTGCCTGCACCGCCCGCAAGTCGCTCTTGTTCGAGACGTTTGCGCCGCGGGCGCCGAAGCGGCACGCGCTTCGCTACTATGGAATGGCAATGGCACGGCGGATCGGATTCTCCGAGGTCGAGGAGTCGCCCGAGATGATCGCGTTCTCGGCGGGCTCGAGCGCGGCGCTTCTCGAAAGCGCGGCCGTGACCCTGCGCTTCCGGCTCACTTCCACCGACGACTCGAGTCTCGAGGCGCTTCGGTACGCGCGCCGCACCATGCTGCGCGAGGAGTGGACGCGCGGCGTCGTGGAGGGAGAGCCCTCGCTCGAGGATGCGGTCTTCTCGGCGTTCGACGTGGTGTGGGAAGTCCCGGAGCAGCACCGAGAGCGCTGCCGCGCCAAGCTCGAAGAGCTCGGCGCCCGGGCCAACCGCGCGCTCGCCGATTCGTTCGCGTTACGGCGGTCGTGAGGCGACGGCGCCCGGCGGCCCGGAACGCCGTACAATCTTTTTCATGACAGGACGTGGACTTCGTCGCCTGCTGATCCTGGGCCTCGTGGCCGGCGTCGGATACTGGATCTACAAGGACCAACCCTCCGTCGCCGGTCTCGTCGACTCGATCACGAGCCCGCTCATGGGCTCGCGCGCGGCAGTCAAGAGCTCGGAACGCAATCGCGTGACCGGGGACGCGACGGCCACGATCTCGGAACAGACTGACGCGTCGGTCGGCACCCTGCGGGAGGGGATGACCACCGCGGAGGTCCGCGAGCTGCTCGGCGACCCCGAGAAGATCGAGGAGGAAAAGAGCAAGGACAAGACGTCCCATCGGCTTCGCTGGACGTACGGAAAGATCGGACGCATCCTGATCATCGAGGACGGCCGCGTCGTCTCGGTCGTCCTGCGCTAGCCGGCGGCGGCCGCCGCCGCTCCGTAGAGCCCGAGGTTCGAGTCGAGCACGACGCGCACCGGAATTCCGGCGATCAGGTCTCGCATCGGCGGCTTATCCCGGAGCGCGCGCAGGAAGGCGGGGCGTTTCAACGCGGGCAGGATTTTTGGCGCGATCCCGCCGGCGACATACACTCCTCCGGTGGCGCGATATTGCAGGGCGGTGTTGCCCGTCTCCGAACCGTAGATCGAAACGAAGAGATCGAGCGCGGCCCGCGACAGTCGATCCCGGCGCTCGAGGCCGAGGCGGCTGATGACGGCCGCGCGGTCTTCGGCCGCCGCGAGCTCCGCCGTCACGGCCCGGTCCGGCCACGCGACGCCTTCGGCCGCGAGGAACTCGTAAATGAGCTCGAGCCCGCTGCCCGAGAGAATGCGTTCGCGCGTCGCCCGGCCAAACCGCTCGCGGAGAAAATCGACGAGGCGGCCCTCGAGCGGCGTGCGGGGCCCGAAGTCCACGTGACCCGCTTCCGAGGCGACGACGACGTCGCCCCGTCCGATCGGCAGCACGCCGGCCTGTCCGAGACCCGTCCCGGCGCCGAGAATCGCGATCGGGCCGCCCGCTTCCGGGCGCCCGCGCCAGAGGGTTGCGACCTGCCGCGGGCCCAGGTAGCGCAAACCGCGCGCGTTGGCTCCGAAATCGTTGACGAGCGCCACACTGCGGATCCCGATCCGGCGCGACAGCTGCCGCGCGTCGAGACGCCAGGGGAGATTCGTGATCCGGGACTTGCCGTCCCGGACGGGGCCCGCGACGCCGAACCCCGCGGCGGCCGGCAGGCGTTTCTCGGAAGACAGGTATTTCGCGAGGATCGTCTCGAGCGTGTCGTACTCGGCGCTCGGGTAGCGCTCGGCGCGCACGATCCGGCAGCGCCCCGCGCCGATCTCGATCGTCGCGATCGCGGTCTTGGTTGCGCCGATGTCGCCGGCCATCACGCGCACGGCGCGAAGTTACCATCGGGCTGACAGAAGCGGGACCAGTGGCTTAGAGTCCTCGAAGATGGCGCCGGAGTTCGGCGGACGGGTTCGCCGAGCCATCAAGTTGCCCGGATAAAAAAAGACCCCGGGTCGGGGTGGGGCCGCCCGGGGGGCGAAAGGAGGAGGTTGAGAGGTTCCTTTGCTCGCCAAACTGAGATTGCAATCTGGCGGCCAGCTTGTGCCATAGAAGCAAGGCATGTATTTTCAATTGTTTGCGACTTCAGAGTGAGATGAGCGTGACGAGAATTGTCAGCGAGGTGGGAGCGCTGGCGGCGACTAATTGCGGCTCGCGGGCCTGCCTGCGGCGAGGCTGGCTCTCGCGGACGCTGGCGGTCTCGGCGCTCTGCGGCCTTTTCCCGATCGCGGGCTGTTCCTACATCTTCTCGGAGAAGCGCACCGTCTATCAGTTCGATCCGGCCTACGGGGTGGACAGCCCTGAGTTCCTCCGTTCACTCGACGGGCTCGGTACGGAGATGGTTCCCGGCAATCAGGCCCGGCTGCTCGAGAACGGCGACGCCATCTTTCCGGAGATGCTCGAGTCGATCGCCAGCGCCCGGCAGTCGATCAACCTCGAGATCTACATCTTCGACCACGGCGCGATCGCGACCCGGTTCGCCGCGGCGCTGGCCGAGCGCGCCCGGGCCGGCGTCGAGGTCCGGCTCCTCGTCGATGGGTTTGGATCGAATCTCGGGCCGCTCGAGCCCGAGCTCGTCGCGGCCGGAGCGAAGGTCCGTATCTACAAGCCGCTGAGGGTCTATTCGATCGACCGCGTCGGCAACCGGACCCACCGGCGCATCCTCACCATCGACGGGCGGATCGGCTTCTGCGGCGGCATCGGGATCGACGACCGCTGGAAGGGCGACGCGCGCGACCCCTCCGAATGGAGGGACACGATGATCCGGATCGAGGGCCCCGTCGTCACCCAGCTGCAGCACGTGTTCGCGCAGGATTGGGTCCACACCACGGGCGAGGTCCTGAACGGCGACCAGCAGTTTCCCGCGATCGCGCCCGAGGGGCCGATGCTCGCGCAGGCGATCGCGGCCGCCCGTGGCGATGCGATCTCGATGTCGAAGCTCGTTCTCTACATGGCGATCCAGGCTGCGCGCCGCAGCATCTGGATCGAAAACGCCTACTTCGTCCCCGACCGACAGATCCGCGAGGGCCTCATCCAGGCGGCACGCCGCGGCGTGGATGTGAAGGTGATCGTGCCGGGGGCCTACACAGACTTGCCCAACGTGCGCCTGGCCGCGCACTATCACTACGGGGATCTCCTCCAGGCCGGGGTCGCGATCTACGAGTACCGACCGACGATGATGCACAACAAGGTGATGGTGGTCGATCAGGTCTGGTCCACCGTCGGCTCGATCAATTTCGTCAACCGTTCGATGAAGAAGAACGCCGAGGTGAACATCGCCGTGTACGACCGGGCGTTCGCCGTCGAGGTCGAGAAGATGGTCCTCGCGGACCTCGCCCGGTGCGATGTTCTCACTCTGGCCGAGTGGAACAAGCGCGGCCCCCTCGATCGCGCCGGCGAGCTCTTCTTCTGGCTCTTCTCGGAGAACTACTAGTAGGATCTCGTTCGATGTTGCAGAACCTGCTGTCGCTCGAGCGCCCCCTGATCGTTTTCGACACGGAGACGACGGGGACCAATCCGCGCGCGGACCGCGTCATCGAGATCGCGTGCCTGAAGGTGCATCCGGACGGCCGGCGCGAGCTGTGGCTGCGGCGGATCAACCCGGGGATTCCGATCCCCCCGGCTTCGACCGCGATCCATGGGATCACCGACGCCGACGTGGCGGGGGAGCCTCGCTTCCGGGAGCTCGCTCCCGAGCTCGCCGCATTCCTCGCGGATTGCGACCTCGCGGGCTATAACATCGCCGGCTTCGACCTGCCGGTGCTGCGGGCCGAGTTTCTGCGCGCGGGCGTCCCGTTCGACGTGTCGGACCGGCGCCTGGTGGACGCGCAGCGGATTTTCTTCTCGCGCGAGCCGCGGCACCTCGCGGCCGCCGCCCGCTTCTATTGCCAATCGGAGCACGCCGGGGCGCACGGAGCCCTCGCGGATGCCGAGATGACGCTCCGGGTACTCGAAGGGCAGCTCGAGCGCTACGCGGAGCTGCCGCGGTCCGTCGGGCAGCTCCACGATCTGTTCTGCGCGGGCATCGACCAGGACCTCGATCCGGAGGGGCGGATCCGGCTCGTCAACGGCGAGCCGACGATCAACTTCGGCAAGAACCGGGGCCGTGCGCTGCGCGACATCGGCCGCGAGGAGCCGGGCTTTCTTCGTTGGATTTTAAAGGGCGACTTCTCCGAGCCGGTCAAGACGATCGCCCGCAAGTACCTGCCGGAAAGCTGACTCATCGGGGCCGTAGGGGCGGCCCTTGCGGCCGCCCGGGGGAGGGAGGGGCAAGCCCCTCCCCTACGGCGACGAAGGCGACCCGGTCACTTTTCGATCTTCTTGAACCGCAGGGTCTCGCCGCTGTCCACGTTGCGGACGCGCAGGATCCCGGGCTCGATCTCGAGGCTCCATTTCCCGATCGCGCCGCGCATCGCGAGCGCGCAGGTGGCGGAGCCGAGCGTGTCGCCGGCGAATCCGTCGCCGCGGGGCTTCAGGACGAAACTGCACGCCGACGAGAGCTCGCGCTCCGTGAACCGTCCCGCGTCGTTGGAGAGCACGCTGACCACCGGATTGAAGTGAGGAATGTAGGTGAAGTAGATGTCGGCGCCCTGGGTCTCAAGGCGGATCACGCCCTGCTGCTTGATGTTGTCCTTCTCGAACGTCCCCGAGGCGGAGAGAAAGAGGTCGTAGGGGCGGGCCGGCTCGAGCGTGACGGACGACAGGTTGAGCCGCAGGTGATTGCCGGGAGTCGAGCCTTCAAAGGTCCCCGAGAGCATCGAAGAGATTTCGTAGATGCGGGACTGCGACTTTTGCGCCCGCGCGGCGGGGGCAAGGGCGATCGCAAGAAACAGGGCAAGGGTCAGGCGCCTTTTCATAGAACCTCCGGCAAACTCAGACTGCGATTCTCGTTCCAGCCGCGCGGCGCGGTCGAATTCGGGTGCGGTGGGCGGCCAAGCGTCCCGGATTCATCGGCTTAGGCGATACCGGGGCCGGGACCTGCGGGCGCAGGGGCCGTCCCCTCGCGAGGACGGAGGGCTTCGATCGCGGGCAGCGCGCGCAGCCCCTTGACCGTCCGCTGGAGCGCCTGGTGGAATGCCTGCGAGAGCGATTCCTTCTCGTTGTCGGACCCCCGGTAGTTGGGGCGCGAGACTTCCTCGTTGGCCTCAAACTCGGTCAGCGTGCGCCCTCCAGCGTTGGTTGCGCGGACGGTCCACTCGGCCGCGGCCTCCCACGAGCCGCTTTCGAGTCGCGAGGTAAAGCGGTGGACCTCGATCGAGATCGAGCCCGCACCGGCCTCGGACGACGCGGCCCACCGGCATCCGGGAAAGGACTTCTGGATCCCGTCCCGGATTGCCCCGATCGCCTGGTCCGCGCCCTCGCGGTTGGCGCGCCGGTCGACGATCTCCAGGTTCCAGCGGGTTTGCGCGCCCGGGCAGGGAACGCCCGGGTCCGCATAGGAAGTCGGCCGCACGCTCGCCGGGCCGCAGGCGGCCGAGAGAGCTGCAAAGGCGCAGACGACGCCGCGCAGGAGAAAGGCCGTTCGGGTCATGGGTGTCAACCAGAACGCGGGGACCCTTCCCGCTTCTTCCGGGTTCTGGCTCCCGGGGTCGCTTTTCCCGGGGAGGGGTCGGGGCAATAGAGCCTCGTCATCGCCGCGAGCTCGGCGCGGAGGTCCTCGACGAGTTCCGGCGGAGAGAGGGCTGTCGCATGCTGGCCATAGGCGAGGATGAACCGCCGGGCCTCGCGCAGGGACTCGGCGGGAAGCTCCAGGATCGCCTCGCCGCCGGGGCCCGTCTCGATCTTCTGCTTCGGGTGCCAGACCATTTCCCGCAC
This sequence comes from Acidobacteriota bacterium, assembly GCA_031370065.1. Lineage (GTDB taxonomy): Bacteria > Acidobacteriota > Thermoanaerobaculia > UBA5066 > Gp7-AA6 > DAHUXD01. Next base: position 6,245 of record JANMPW010000614.1, on the reverse strand, counting down.
CTCGTCGGAGATCTCGGGCGCGAAGCGCACACGAAAGCGAAAGGCCCGGCCCTTGCCCACGAACAACCCGAAGGTGTTCCGAAAGAACGTTTCGGCGTCGAAGTCCTTCGGGATCGCGTAGCGCTGCGCCGTCAGCCGCGGGCTCTCAACGCGGGCGAGATAGAAATTCTTCACGAGGCCTTGCGCCTGGTCTTCTGCGAGGACCATCCAGTCGCGCCCGGCGAGAACGAACGCGTACGGGCGGATGACGCGCGGATCGCCCGGGCTTTCGCCCGGCCGGTGGTATCGGATCGAAAGGGCGATGCCCTTCTGGAGCGCCTCGGAAACGGCCTGCCAGGTTTCTTCGTGCACGGGCCGAAACGCGGCGGTGCGCATCGCGAGCTTTTCGCGAACGACCTCCGGGCGCAGCCGGACGGCCGGAGGCATCAGCGGGGCGAGCCGCTCGTAGCAGGAGCGCAGGCTGCGCGCGAGCGGCGTGCCTCCGAGAAGCGAGAGCACCTGCGCGGCCACGCCGATCGAGAAGAGGTCCTGGCCGTCCACCGGCAGAAACGGGAGCACGTAGTCGTCGCGGCCGTATGCGTAGCCGTTCTCCTCGCGCCGAAACTCGATGGGCGCTTCGAGCTCGTCGCGGAGGTAGTCGATGTCGCGCTGCACGGTCTTGGTGGAAACCGAAAGCTGCACCGCGAGCGAGCTTGTGTTGGGATGCCGGCCCTCCTTGATCTCGTGATGAATGATCTGGAGTCGTCTCCAGAGAGGGCGGTCTTTGAATGCGCCTGCGCGACCCACGGGGGGGATTCTCGGGCCGGGTCAGCCCGGGCGCAATGAATCAGTGTCAGAAAGTGTCTTCGATGTAGTGGCCGACACATCCTCGACTGTCATCGGCCGCCGTTAGGGGATCCCTAACTCATTGAAACGAAGGGGACTTCGAGGAGGGGTCGCCATGGCTCGGCGATTGCTGCATCAAAGGGCCATCATGCAGATTCCCTACGACCTCGAGTTCGTCGAGAACCGTCCTACGGTCGCGGTCCGTGCGGTGACGCTGCGCCAGCCGATGCCCGCCTGGCGCGGCGGGCGCTCGGGGAGCGAGCACCACGGAATGGACGCGTTGCTCCACTGGGCGTTCCGGCTCATCCGTCGGTTCGAGACCTCGAAGCAGTAGCGGCTTGGCGGGGCCCCCGCCCCCGGGCCAATCTCGCGGCTGCCACGCGGGCAAGAGGGCGCGCCCCGTGCCTACTTGAGCGTGGGCAGGATCTCTTTCGCCGTGCCGGCTTCCTTGCCGTTCGGCTCCAACTCGAGGTACTTCTGCAGGTGCTCCTTCGCGGATGCCTTGTGGTTGAGGTTGAAGGCCGCCATTCCCAGGTAGAACTGGGCATTCGCAAAATCCGGCTTCGCGTCCACGGCTTTGGTCAGTGCCTCTTCGGCTTCCTTCATCTTGTTCTTGTTGTAGGCTTGGATTCCCTTGTTGTAGAGGATCTCGGGCGAGTCCGGATTGGCCTCCGCGTACCGGGCGCTCCAGTCGGCGGCGCCCTTTTTGTCGCCCATCGACTTCGAGGCTTCGGCCAGCATCGGATACAGGTTGGTCAGTGTCGGATCGAGGTCCACGGCCTTTGCGCCGTACTCAACCGCCTTTGCCCAGTCCTTCTTCTCGTACGCCAGGCTGCTCAGGGCCTGCCAGCCAGCGGGAAGATCGGGATTCTTCTTCACCGCCTCCAGGAACTTCGCTTCCGCGGCCGTCTTGTCGCCCGCGTTCATTGCCTCGACGCCGGCGTTGAAGGCCAGGACGGCCTGCTCGCTGCCGGAAGCGGCGGGCGCGGCGGCGGGCGCGGCGCCCGGCGCTGTCTTGGCTTCCGAGGTCTTCATCAGCTTCACGTCGATCGTGCCCAGGTCGTTGATCGGGATCTTCTTGTCCTCGCTCGACGAGACGAACCCATCCTTCTCGAACACGACGTGGTACGGCATCGTGCAGTCGTTCATGATCGTGCTGTATTTGCCCTTGGAGTCCGTCTTGATGGTGTGCTTGAAGGTCCCGAGTTTCGGCGTCGTGATGACCACCGAGACCCCATCCACGGGAACGCCCGCCGAGTCGGTCACCGATCCCACCAGGCGGCATTGCGCGCCCGCGTAGAGAAATCCGGCCGCCAGCAACCCCGTGAGCGCCGCGGCCATTCGCATCGTGGTCCTCATCATTTTTCCTCCGGGGCGGGATCTGATCCCGGTCTTCCGCCCGTTCGTCCGGATTCTATGGGAGTCCGGCCCGACAGGGAAAACCGGAAAGGGGCCGAAGAGATTCCGGGCGGGCCGGATCACTTGCGGGCGGCAGGAGCGGGCGGGGAGCCGGGAATCGCTTCGAGCACCTCGGCCACGGTCGCATACCGGCCCATGGGCATGATGTGGATCCCCCGGGCCAGCCGCGCGATGCCCGCCGCGAGCTCGCGCGCGACCGCGATTCCTTCCGCTCTCTCGTGCTCCTTGCCCTTTTCCGCCGCCCGCCGCATCCGTTCCTGGATGGCGGCCGGGACGACGATGCCGGGGACCTCGTTGGCGAAAAACAGGGTTTGCTTCAGTGAAAGCAGGGGGATGAGGCCGACAAGGACGGGAATGGCGCGGGCCTCGGGGCGCGCGAGGAATCGCGCGAGCGCCTCGAGGTCGTAGACCGGCTGGGTCTGGGCGAAGGTCGCGCCGGCCTCGATCTTCGCGCGCAGCTTCGAAAACTCCACGTCCTGGTCGGCGGCTGCCGGATTAGCCGCGCAGGCGACGGCAAAGCGCGTCGGCGCGCCGATCGCGTTGCCCGCCAGGTCGGCACCGGCGTTGAGGCCCTTCGCGATGCGGAGCAACCCGAGCACGTCCACCTCCGACACTTGCTTGGCCTGAGGGTAGTCGCCGATCTTCAGCGGGTCGCCGCCGAGGCACAGAATCGCCTTGACGCCGAGCCCGGCCGCGCCGAGCAGGTCCGACTGGAGCCCGAGCACGTTGCGGTCGCGCGTCGTGATCTGGACGACGGCGTCCAGGCCCGTCTCGCGCTGGATCAACGCTGCCACGGCGATGGACGACATGCGCAGGCGCGCCATGGGGTTGTCCGTCACGTTGACGGCGTCCACGCCGCGGGCCTTCATGAGGCGCGCCCCTTCGATTGCGGCCGTCGAGTCCGCGCCCCTGGGCGGCTCGACCTCGGCGGTGATCACGAATTCCTTTTCGTCGGCCAGCTTTCGCTTCAGGCGCGAGGTCTCGACGGTCGTCTCGGCCAGGTGCTCGATCTCGGCCTCGACGACGATGGAAACCGGGTGCGCGGCGCGGACGCGCTTGGCTCCGGCGACCTCGCGCGCCATCGCGCGGATGTGCTCGGGCGTCGTGCCGCAGCAGCCGCCGACAATGGCCGCGCCGGCCTCGACGAATGCGGCCGCGTACTCTCTCAGGTAGTCGGGCGACGAGAGATAGACGCTGCGCCCGTGAACGACGCTCGGGTAGCCAGCGTTGGGCATGACGGAGAGCGGCGCCGCAATCGAGCCCGGCAGTTTCGAGAAGATGTCGTGGGTCTCCTGCGGCCCGAGCGTGCAGTTCATCCCGACGCCGTCCGCACCGGCCAGGGCGAGGGTCGCGAGGGCGTGCGCCGCGCTCTCCCCGAAGGCCGTGCGGCCGTCGGTCAGGAAGGTCATCTGCGCGACGATCGGGATCGCGGAGGAGAGCCCCCGCACGGCGCGGACCGCCTCGGCGGCCTCCAGAAGGCTGCCGAAGGTCTCGAGGAGAACGAGGTCCACGCCGGAATCAAGGAGGACGCGTGCCTGCTCCTCGAAAATCTCGCGCACCTGCGTCAGGTGGAGCGAACCGTAGGGCTTGACGAGCGCGCCCAGGGGGCCGATCGAGCCCGCGACGAAGACGAGCTCGCCCGCCGCGGCATCCTTGGCCAGGCGCACCCCTTCGCGATTGATCTTCTCGAGCGAGTCCGCCCACTCGTGCGCGGTGAGCTTGACGCGGTTGGCATCCCAGGTGTTCGTCGTGATGATGCGCGCGCCCGCGCCGATGTAGTCGTCATGGACCTCACGGACGGAGTCCGGATCCGAGAGGTTCAACGGCGACCGCGCCTGCTCGGGGGAGGCACCGCGGGAAGTCAGAAGCGTCCCGATCGCCCCGTCGGCGAGCAGGACCTCTTCGGCGATCGTCTTGCGGAAGTCTTTTTTCACTGGGCGCCCAACAAAAAAGCCTCTCAATGCGAGAGGCGCCGGCCCCTTGCGGACCATGTCGCGGCGCCCCTCATCTTCTTCTCCGTCTGGAGAATTCCGGATTTGGCACCTGTCGAAGCCGCGCCGCGATGCGCGGATCTTGGTTGCCGTGGGTTCTTCGGGCCGGTCCCTCACCCACTCTCGATGCGGTCGGGACGCTTCGGGCGGCCCGGCCGGGGTCAAAGATCTGTCAGGGACGGTAAACCCGGACGTGGAAAGTGTCAACGCCCGGGTGCAAAAGGCCTAGAATCGGTCGGTCCTCCCGGGTCGGGCGTTCCCGTCGGCTCCTCTCGAAAGGAGCCGGAAATGAACCCGATTCTTGCCCTCTCCCTGTTGCTGTTGACGGCCGATCCCCCCGCCTCTCCCTGGAGCGACGTCCGTCTCACGATCTTCCGGGACCCGTACACCTCGAGCGATCAGGTCACGATTTGCCGCGTGCGCGCGGATAATCTCGGCGGCCGGAGCTGGTCGGGCCGGACGCTCGCTTTTGAGGCGCGCGCGCTCGGCGGCGGCGTGCAGGACCGCGCGCGGGGCCGGTTCGGCCTCGTGCTCGCGCCCTACGGGTCGCTCGAAACGCTCATCGCCCTGCCCGGCCGCCACGACCGGTTCGAGGTGGTGCCGCTCGAGCCGAAGAGCTCCTCCGAGGAGCGCGAGCAGAAGATGCGGCGCAAGCCCTCCCGTCGCCGGCCGAAGCGACCCGCCTGAGTTCGGTCGGGCTGCAACTCGGAATTGATTCGATAGAATGGCCACGCATGAAAATCCTGGTCGTTGGCGGGGGCGGCCGCGAGCATGTCCTGTGCTCTTCGCTCCATCGGAGTCCTCTCGTCGAAGAGATTTTCTGCACTCCCGGCAACCCCGGAATCGCCGAGGTCGCCGACTGCCTGCCGGTTGCCGCGGGCGACATCGTCGAGATCGCGGACCTGGCCGAGACCCTCCACGTCGATCTGACGGTGGTCGGGCCGGAGCTGCCGCTCTCGCTCGGAATCGCCGACGAGTTCGTCAAGCGCGGGCTTCCGATCTTCGGCCCGTCGCGGCTGGCGGCGCAGATCGAGTCGTCGAAGGTGTTCTCGAAGGACTTCTTCCGTCGCCACAACATCCCGACGGCCGAGGCGACCGTATGCCAGACCGCCGAGGAGGCGCGCAAGGCGATCAAGCAGTTCGGCTTTCCCGTGGTGCTCAAGGCGGATGGCCTGGCCGGCGGCAAGGGCGTGCTCATCATCGAGAGCGACGAGGACGCCGAGCGGGCGCTCCGACTCTTCTTCCAGGAGCGGGTCTTCGGCGCGGCGGGCGATCGGATCATCGTCGAGGAGTTCCTGCGCGGGCAGGAAGCGTCGTTCCTCGCGCTTTTCGACGGCGAGGTCGCCGTGCCGCTTCCGACGGCCCGCGACTACAAGAAGGTCTACGACGGCGATCGCGGCCCGAATACCGGCGGCATGGGAGCGCACTCGCCGGCGGGCGTCCTGAACGCCGAGGCGGCTTCTCAGGTCCTGAAGGACATCCTCTGGCCGACGCTGCGCGGGCTCCAGGCCGAGGGGCGGGCCTTTCGCGGCGTGCTCTACGCCGGGCTGATGGTCACCGATTCGGGCCCGAAGGTCCTCGAGTACAACGCGCGCTTCGGCGACCCGGAGACGGAGGTCATCCTGCCGCGCGTGACCTCCGACATGGCCGACGTCCTGATGGCGGCCGCGAAGGGAGGCCTTTCGCGCTTCCTACCGCTCGAGGTCAAGAACGAGGCTTGCGTCGGCGTGGTGCTGTGCGCGGGCGGCTACCCGGGCAACCACGAGCGCGGCCGGCCGATCACGGGCCTGGCCGAGGCGGCCCGCATGACGGGCGTCGAGGTTTTTCATTCCGGCACGGCGCGGGACGGCGACCGCCTGGTCACCGCCGGGGGCCGCGTCCTCGTTGTCACCGCGACGGCGTCCTCGATGACCGAGGCGGCGCTGCGCGCCTACGAGGCGGCGGACCGGATCCAGTTCGACGGCAAGCACATGCGGCGCGACATCGCCGCCGGCGGCGTGCGGCCCAGTC
>JANMPW010000595.1:0-17753 GCA_031370065.1 Acidobacteriota bacterium | reverse complement strand
CCCGAGCCGCCGCCGAAGAAGAAGCTGCGGGGGTGCGACCTGATGGGCTCGCGCCCGTTCGAGCACCTCCACGTCACCGCCACCGCGAAGGCGGTCCTCTGCTGCCAGGACTACTACGAGAACCTGACGGTGGGGGACCTGAAGACGCAGACGGTCGCGGAGCTGCTCGGCGGCGACACCATGGCGCGCCTGCGCAAGTGGACGTACGGGGTGGAAGAGGCGCCCGCGGATTTCCTCTGCCGCCGCTGCGAATTCGCGCTCGGGGAGTAGCCGGGCCATGTCCGACGCCGCCGTCTGTGCCGACCGCGTCTCGAAGGTTTACCGCATCTACGATTCGGCCGGGGACCGGCTGCGCGAGATCGTCTTTCGGCGCCGCCGCCACCGCGAGTTTCACGCGCTGTCCGACGTCTCGTTCGCGCTGCCGCGCGGCCGCGCGCTCGGCCTGATCGGCGAGAACGGCGCGGGCAAGTCGACGCTGCTCAAGATCGTGGCGGGCACGACGCGCGCGACTTGCGGCACGGTCGCCCGGACGGGCACCATCGCCTCGATCCTCGAGCTCGGCATGGGGTTCCATCCCGATTTTACGGGGCGCGAGAACGCGCGGATGAACGCGGCCCTGCTCGGATTGAACGGCCCCGAGATCCGGCGCCGGCTCCCGGAGATCCGCGACTTCGCCGAGCTCGGCGACTTCTTCGACCGTCCCGTGCGGACCTACTCCTCGGGCATGTCGCTGCGCCTGGCCTTCGCGGTCGCCACGCACGCCGACGCGGAGGTCCTGATCGTGGACGAGGCGCTGGCGGTGGGCGACGGCTACTTCCAGAAGAAATCCATCGACCGGATCACGGACTTCCACCGCAAGGGTGGCTCGCTGCTCTTCTGCTCGCACGCGTTGTACTACATCGCGCTGCTCTGCGACGAGGCGATCTGGTTGAAGAACGGGGCCGTGGCGGCGCAGGGGCCCGCGCTGCCGGTCGTGCGCGCCTACGAGGCGTTCCTCCAGGGCAAGGAGCGGGTCCTCGCTAGAGATGAGGCGCCCCCGGCCGCCGCGGCGACGGACGGGCGTAAGCCCGCGCGGCTGACCGAGGTTTTCATGCACGACGGCTCCGGTTACCCCCGGACCGAATTCGCCTCGGGCGAAACCCTGGCGGTCGAAGTCGAGTTCGAGACCGAGGACCCCTCGCTGTCGTTTCACATCCGGGTCGGCGTGGACCGCGAGGATGGCGTCCAGACGTTCGCCGTGGACACGCGGCAGCAGCCGTGGGCCCCGTTGACGGGCCGGCGCCGACATCGCGTGCGGCTCGTGTGCCCCGAGCTTGCGCTGGCGCAGGGCGATTTCCACGTGTTCGTCTACCTCGGAGACGAGAAAGCGCTGCACGTCCACGACGCGCGGATCCTGAAGCCCGGCTTTTCCGTCGTCTCGTCCGAGTACGTGGTGGGCCTGCTTTCGCCCCGCCATGTCTGGATGGTGCCCGAGGAAGGCTCCGCGAGGACCGCGGACCCGGTGCGGCAGGTCGCGACCTCGTCTTGATCCGCGCCCTCGCGTTTCTTTCCGACGCGCCTGCCGACCTCGGGTCGCGGTTTGCGCGGCTTCGCTGGCAGCGGGCCGTTCACGTTGTGCGCGCCGTGGACTGGGCTCCAGGCGCCATGGCGGCCCCGGCGATCGGCGGGGCGGACGTCTGGTTCGTGGTCGCCGATCCCTCGGCGGTCCCCCTGACCGGGGCTGGGGTTCGAGGAGCCGCGCTCGAGCCTGCGCCGGGGCGTATCCTCGTCGCGCAGTCGGCGGGTCCGGCTGAGTCCCCGGTCGCCCACACGCTGCGCGAGCTCGAGGCAGCCCCCCCGGGCCCGGCGGCGCTCGAGCACGGCCGCTCAGCCATCGCGATCGGCTTCCGGGCAGCGGATTTCCCGCCCGAACCAATGGAAACTGTTAAAGTCTATTTAAACAGGTTACTATCCATTTCGGTCGCACTTGCGACCGATTCTTGCTTCCAGGCCGTTTCGCTCGGGGACCCGGCAGAACGGGAGCGGCCGGAGCTGACCCGACGACTCCCGCCCGGCGCCCTGCGGATCCTGGACGCGGGCTGCGGGGCTGGGGTGGGCATCGCGGGCGCAAAGGCCCGGAATCCGGGCTGGAAGGTCACTGGTGTCGAGAAGGACCCGCGCCTTGCGGCAAGGGCCCGGGAGTGTTGCGATCGGGTGCTGGAGGGCGATCTCGCCCGGATCCTGCCCGAGCTTGAAGGCGCGGGCGAGTTGTTCGACGCGATCGTCTTCGCCGACGTGCTCGAGCACCTCGAGGACCCCATCGCCGCGCTCACCATGGGCCGGCGAGTCGCCGCGCCCGGAGCGAAGTTGCTCGTCAGCGTCCCGAACGTCGGGCACCTGTCGATTGTGCGCGATCTCGTGGCGGGCCGCTTCGATCCCGTCCCGGCGGGCCTGACCGACGCGGGGCACCTGCGGTGGTTCACTCGGGTCTTCCTCGAGGAGGCGCTGTGCGAGTCCGGCTGGCGCGTGGAAGCGATCGAGAGCGAGGCCGGCGCGCCGGCTCCCCGGGCGGAGGAGTTCCTCGCGCTCGCAGCCGCCTGGCCCGACAGCGATCGCGAGAGCCTCATGACGTACCAGTGGGTCGCCACCGCGGCTATCTGAGCAATGCTCACGACTCACGACTCACGACTCACGACTCACGACTGAATGCGGATCGCTTACCTGCTCGAGTCCACGGAGATCTTCGGCGGCGTGCAGATCGTTCTGCGCCAGGCCGAGGCGCTCGCCCGCCGCGGGCACCGGGTGACAGTCGTTGCGCCGGGGCCAGCGCCCGACTGGTTCCCGCTGGCGCGAGCGCGGTTCGAGCGGTCCTCGTACCGGGATTCGCCGGCGCTCGGCGAGGCCGAGGTGCGGGTGGCGACCTTCTGGACGACCGTGCCGCCGGCGCTCGAGGCAGCGCGTGGGCCGGTCTTCCACCTGTGCCAGGGCTACGAAGGCGAGATCGCCCACTACAGGGACGTCCGCGGCGAGATCGAGCGGATCTACCGGGCGCCGACGCACAAGCTCGCGATCTCGGCGACGCTGGCGGCGCGACTGGAGATGCTCGGCTTCGGGCCGGCGCAGGACGTCGGCCAGGCCTTCGACACCGCGGGATTCTTTCCCGGGCCGGCGCGCCCTGCCGCCGATCCTCCGGTCGTGCTCGTCGTCGGGCCTCTCGAAGCCGAGTTCAAGGGGATCGAGATCTCCCTGCGCGGCCTCGCGCTCGCGCGTCGACGGGGCGCGCGATTCCATCTGCGCCGGATCTCCTACTCTCCCGGCCTCGAGGCGGAGAGGACCCTCGGCGTTACCGACGAGTACCACGATCGCATCGCGCCCGAGCGCATGCCGTTCGCGTATCGGGCCTCCGACGCTTTCGTCGGGGCCTCCCGCGTGGAGGAAGGATTCGGCCTCCCGTCGCTCGAGGCCCTGTCCTGCGGCCTTCCGACGCTGCTCTCGGACGTGCCGGGCCAGCGCGAGATCGGGGGGGAGGCGGCCTCGTACTTCCACGACGGGGACCCGGCGAGCCTCGCCGACGCGCTGCCCGCGCTGCTGACTCCGGAGGCGCGCGAGCGCGCACGGTCCGTTGGGCCCGCGGCGGCAGCGCGCTTCGACGCGGCCGGCGTGGCCGAGCGGCTCGAGCGGGCGTTTCTCGCGGCAGGGGCAGGCGCGCCATGAACCCTCACGTCTCCGCGATCATCGTCAATCACCGCAGCGCCGGCGAAGCGGCAGCCTGCGTCGCCTCGCTGCGCGAGGCGTTTGCGCGCGAGAACGTGGCCGGCGAGATCGTCCTCGTGGACTGCGCCTCGGGGGCCGAGGAGGTCCGGGAGCTATCTGCGCTTCGCGCGGACATTGAGGTCTTTCTCCCCGACAATCGCGGCTACTCGGGCGGCGTCAATGCCGGCCTCGACCGGGCCAGTGCCGCGCGCCTCATCCTCTCGAACGCCGACGTCGTGTTCCTGCCCGGGGCCGTGACGGCGCTCTTAGCCGAGATCGAGGATCCGAAGGTTGCCGCCGCCGCCCCGCTCTGCTTCTGGGACGCCGGCGGGAAGCTGCGCCTGCCTCCCGACTCCGCCACGGGATTCTTCGGCGAGCTCGGCGTCGGGCGGTTCGCGCCCTTCGCGCGCCGGACCCTCGCGCTTTGGGAGCGCGGCGGCGACTCCCCGCATCTGATCGGCGCCGTCCTCGCCGTGCGGCGCGACGTGTTCGACCGGGTCGGCCGCTTCGACGAGCGATTTCTCTTCGAGTACGAGGAGACGGAGTGGGAGGACCGCGCGATCGAGCGCGGCTTGCGCCTGCGCTTCGTGCCGCGGGCGCGGGTGCGCCATCTCTTCGCCCGCAGCGCCGGGCGCAATCCCGAAACCGAGCGGCGCCGGGAGGTCTCCCGGCGGCTCTACCGCGAGCGCCGCTATGGCCGGATCGGGCGGGCCCTGCTCGAGCGCGCCGCCGCCCGGCCGCCCCGCGCCGTAGCCGCAACGCCCCTCTCCGAGCCGAGCGTCGAGGCGCGGCAGGGGGCGTCGCTGGCGGTTTCGACGAACCCGTCGCTCATCCCGTTCGCCGGCGCCTCGCTCGCCGAGGACTTCCGGCTACCCGAGGACGTGCTCGCGTCGTTGAGTCCCGGCCCGGTCTACCTGCGCGTTTTCCGGACGGCGGATGGCCGCCCGCTCGAGACCTTCGTATGGGAGAAGCGATGAGCGGCTTCGAGGTTCGTCTGGCCACGGCCGAGGACGCCCCGGGCATCCGCCGCCTCTTCGAGCGCACCTTCAAGACCGAGCTGTCGGAGGCGGAGTGGCGCTGGAAGTTCGCCCAGAATCCCGACGGCTGGCACGGTGTCGTCGGCCTCGTGGACGGCACGGTCATCGGCAATTACGCGGGATGGGGCATGCAGTTTCTCCTCGACGGGGAGCCGCGGCGGCTCTACGCGGTGGGCGACGTCGCGACCGACCTGTCCGCCCGCGCGCTCGGCGGGCGGCGCGGTGTCTATCGGGCGATGACCGAGGCGTTCTACGGGACGGTCGGAGGGGAAGTGCCCTTCTGCTTCGGCTTCCCGAACGCGCGGGCGCTCAAGGTGAGTGAGCGGATCGTCGGCTCCCGGACACTCTTTCCGATCGGGCTGAAAAAGACGCCGGTCGAAGCCTTCGGGCCGCCTCCCTCCGATGCGGAGACGGGGGAGAGCGTGGACGAGGGCTTCGATCCGCTCTGGGAGGCCGGCCGGCGGGCCTTCACGCACGCCGCCGTGCGCGACCGCGCGCGCGTGAATTGGCGGTTCCACGCGCGGCCGAGCCGTTACTACCGCATGGTCTGGCGCCGGCAGGGCTACGAGCTCGTCGGCTGGACGGCCCTTTCCGTCGTTGGCGAGGAGGCGACGGTCGTAGACTTTCTCGGGAGCGAGCCGGACGGGCGCGACCTCGCGCCGCTGTTTGCCGCTGCCGCCGACGAGGCCCGGCGCCTCGGCGCCCGACGGCTCGTCTTCTGGGAGACGCCGGCAGGCCCGGGGCGGCGCGCCATCGAGGCGCTTCCTGGCGAGCGCGCCGACGCGGGTTTTCCCATGATCGTCCGCGTCTTCGACGAGGACGCGGTCCGGCGATTTGCGGAGGGCCTGCACCTGGTGCCGTCGCTCTACGACCTCGTCTGATACCCGGAAGCGGTTAAACTGCCCGCGAACAGGTTGCTGAAAAAGGGCGTGGGATCGCGTTACGAGCGCGGCGCCGTAACCAGAAGGGTGGCCGGCACTTTGCCGGCGCCCGCTGAGAGGAACATGACGCATCAGATCGCGCAAGCCCGGATCGGGCGCCGGGCGCAAAGTGCCGCACACGACACCCGCGTCCGTTTTTCAGCAGTCTCCTAGTGTCCGCTAACAGAAATTATTCGCATTTTGGAACCGAACGCGTGATCAAGACTTCGGTTACAGAACACTAGCTTCATGCAGCGCGACGACTCCCTGATTCCGTATTCGGCCACCGAGCTGTCCGGCGCCCGGATCCTTGCGCTGGCGGCGCATCCGGACGACGAGTCGTTCGGGGCTGGCGGCACGCTTGCCATGAACGCGGGCAAGGCGCAGGCGATCCGCGTCTGGATCGCCACCGACGGGACCGAGCAGGAGGGCGTCGGCGCGGAGGCCGCGCTGGAGTATGCCGCGAAACGCCGTGAAGAGGCGGTGCGGGCGGCGGCGGCGCTCAATCTCGAGCCGCCGCGGTTCGGGGGATTGCCCGACCGCAGCCTCGCCTCAGACCGCGGGGCGCTCGCGGCGGCGCTCGCCGCCGAGCTCGCGGACTTCGAGCCGGACCTCGTCCTGTGTCCGTCGCCGACCGAGATCCATCCCGACCACCGCGCCCTGGCGCGCGCGCTGTACGAGCTCGTCGCGTCCTCCCGCGCGGGAGACCCGGACCACGACCGGTTCCGTTTTTTGCGGATCGGCTTCTACGAGCTCTCGCACCCGCTGCTTCCGAACACGCTCGTGGACATCGCCGCGGTCGCCCGGAAGAAGGAGAACGCGCTCCTCTGCTTCGCCTCCCAGCAGGCGGTGCGGGACTACGTCGGTGCCATGCAGGGCTTGAATGCCTACCGGCGGCTGACGCTGTCCGGCAGCGGCCCGGTCGAGGCGTTCCGCGTGGTCACGTATCCGGAAGCCTCCACCACGTCCTTCGAGCAGCTACGGCGGACGATCGGGCCGTCGGCCATCACCGACGGAGCGCACGGTCCCGCGCCCGTGAGCGTCGTCATCCGCACGCGCAACCGCCCGGCGCTCCTGAAGGATGCGCTCGAGAGTCTGCGCGCCCAGACCGCGCGGCCGCGCCAGGTCGTCGTCGTCAACGACGGCGGCGCCTCGCCGCGCGAGGTCACGGACGGGTTCCGGGACGCTTTCGACGTCGTGCTCGAGGACCCCAAGCAGAGGCGCGGGCGCTCGGCGGCGGCCAACCGCGGCGTGGCCGTCGCGGGGCAGGAGCTCGTCGCCTTCCTCGACGACGACGACCGCTGCTTTCCCGATCACCTCCAACGGCTGGTTGCGGCTCAGAGGCAGGGCCCGGAGCCCGTCTTGTACGCGGACGCCGTGACGATCGTGTACGGGCAGGGGGACACCGGCTGGGAGCCGCGCGTGCGAACGCTCCAGTACTCGCTCGACTACGACCCGGACTACCTGCTCTTGGCCAACTACATCCCGATTCACACGCTGCTGCTGCCCCGCGAGCTCTTCCGTAAGGTTGGCGGCTTCGACGAGGTACTCGAGTACTCGGAGGACTGGGACTTTCTCATTCGCCTGTCCGCCGAGACCCCGTTCCGGCATCTGCGCGCAGTCACGTGCGAGTACCGAGTGTTCGAGGCGCAGTCGAACGACCCGACGCACGTGGCGGCGGGCGCGGGCGTGTTCCAGGACGCGCGGCGCAAGATCTTCGAGCGTTACGCGGCGCGGCGCACGGACGCGGGGCTCGGCCGCGTGCTCGACCGCATGCGCGCGCAGGTCGCGTACTGGTACGACCGCGACGGGATTTCGCAGGGAGAGCTGAAGTTCCTGCGCGAGGGCCACCGGCGCGCGAACGAGGCGCTCGAGCGTTCGGAAGCGCTGCGCCAGAGCGAGAAGTCGAGGTTGACCGCGGAGAACGAACTCCTGCACGAACGCACGGCCGAGTACGACCGGCTCCTCCAGGAGGCGCAGATCGAGGTCGAACGCCAGTACGGCATCCTGCAGCAGATCTACGACTCGCGGACGTGGAAGCTGCATCTGTTTCTCGATCGCCTGCGCGGGCGGCGGTGATCGTCGGTCGTCGGTAGCGAGCGCCGATGCCGACAGGCCAGAAATACAGACCACAGACCACAGACTTGCGAATCATCGCCGTTCTCGCGCCAGAGCCGATCCGCCCCCGCATGGCCGGGATGGGGATCCGGGCGCTCGAGCTCGCGCGGGCCCTCGCCGGGGAATTCGAAGTGCGCCTGCTCGTCCCGAACGATCCCGCACAGGCGCGAGAGGTCGCCGGTTCGTTCGAGGTCGTCGCGGCGAAGGAGGGGGCGCTGGCGGGGGCGGCGCGGGGCACGCACGCGGCGGTCGTCTCGGGCCACGCCGCCAACTGGTGGTTCCACCAGGTTCCGGACGTGCCCGTGGCGGCGGACCTGTACGATCCCTACCCGATCGAGAACCTCCACTACGCGCGCGCGCTCGGGGAGGAAACGGCCGCGCACGACCGCCGGAGCCTCGCCCTGGCGCTGGCGCGCGCAGACTTCTTCCTTTGCGCCTCGCCCGAGCAGCGCCTCTTTTATGCGGGCGCGCTGTTCGAAACGGGGAGGATCGGCGTGCACAATTTTCCGGAGGATCCGACCCTCGCGCGCCTGCTCGCGGTCGTTGCGTTCGGGGCCCCCGGCGAGCCCGCGCGCGGCGACCGGGCTGCCGGCCGACGCGCGGCGGGCGTGCCGGAGGCCGGCCCACTCGTCGTTTTCGGCGGCGTGTACGACTGGTACGACCCGGAGCTGCTTCTGGCGGCGTGGCCGGAGATCCTCCGGGGCCAGCCCGGAGCCCGCCTGCTTTTCTTCGAAAGCCCGAACAGCGAGACCACGCCGCAGCGCGTCTTTGACCGCGCGCGGATCCGGTCGCGCGAGATCGACCCGGAAGGGCGGTCGATCGTCTTTTCGCCGTGGCTGCCCTATTCCGCGCGGGCGGACCTCTACGCCGCGGCGGACCTGCTCGTGGCCATCTCTTCCGAGGGGCTCGAGACGGAGCTGGCCTACCGCACGCGCCTGCTCGACGCGGCCTGGGGCGGCGTCCCGTCGGTGTCGGTCGGCGGAGGCATGCTCGCACGCGAACTGGTCCGGGCCGGCGCCGCGTTCGAGTGCGGCCGGGACCCGGCGGAACTCTCGCAAAAAGTGGTCGTCCTTCTGTCCGACCACGCCCTGCGCCAGGCCGCCGGCGAAGCGGCGCGGGCTTTCGCGGCGGCCCGGAGCTGGGAGGCCGTGACGGCGCCGCTGGCACAGTGGTGCCGCGGGGCCCGCCTCGACCCGGGGCGCCTTCCAGTGCCGGCCGGAGCGGGGATTGGCTCGCGGCTCAAGAATCTCTTCCGTTGATAGGCTCCCCGCCGTGACATCCCCCGAGGCTTCCATCGTCGTCGTGCATCACCGCGGGCTCGAGCACCTGCTCGAGTCCCTCGCCGCGCTCGAGGAAGCGACCGGGCTTTCGGCGGAGATCGTTCTCGTGGACAACGCTTCGGACACTCCCAGGGGCGCCGTCCTCGGCCGCCATCCCGGAGTGCGCGTGGTGGATGCGGGCGCGAACGTCGGCTTCGCCGCTGGCTGCCGGCTCGGCGTGGAAGCGGCACGGGCGCCGGTCGTGCTCTTCGTCAACGACGACGCCGCCGTCACGCCCGAGGCCCCGCGGCTTCTCGTCGAGGCGCTCTCGAACGCCGATGCCGACGTCGTGGCGGTGGGCGGCCGCCTGACGGACTGGAGCGGTAGCAAGAACGACTTTTCCGACGGATTCCTGACTTTCGATGGCCATGCCTTCGCGGCCGACGCGGGGCGGCCGGTCGCGGCGCTGCCCGCGATGAAGCCGGGCGACGAGAGGCTGTTCGCGTGCGGGGGTCTGATGGCCGTTCGACGCGAAGAGTTCCTGGCCTCCGGGGGGTTCGACGACGACTACTTCGCGTACCTCGAGGACGTGGACTTCGGCTGGCGGCAGTGGATCTTCGGGCGGCGCGTGATCGCCGAGCCGCGCGCGGTCGCTCGCCACCGCGGCGGCGCGACGGGCGAAGCGCTCGGGGTCTTTTCGCGCGGATTCCTGTTCGAGAAGAATGCCTTCGCGACCGTCTACAAGAACCTGGGCCGCGATGCGTTCCGGGACCTGATGCCGGCCGTCATGATGACGTTCGTGACCCGCGTGGGGGAGATGCTGAGCAAGAGGAATCCCGGTGCTGCGGAGCTCGAGCGAGACCCCTACGCCGCGGCGGGCGGGCCGCCGTCCTTCGCACGGCGGTTCTTCGGGATCGCCGCGGACGTCGGCGCGCGGATCACCGTGGACGATCCGCTGACCATCGCGCACCTGCGCGCGCTGTCCTGGATCCACCGCCACCACGCCGCGCTCGCCGAGAAGCGCCGGGCCGTGCAGGCTGGCCGGCAGCGCGCCGACACGGAGATTTTCGCGAAGTTTCCGATGCGGCTGGTTCCCACCTATCCCGGCGACGAGCGGCTGGCTTCGGATTTCTTCGCGCCATTCTTCGAGAGCGCCCCGGCCCTCGTGCGGACGACGCTCTCGGAGATCTTCGAGGCGGGCAAGTGAACTTTTCGGTCGTCATTCCGACTTACCGCCGCCCCGAAACGCTGTTCCCCGTCCTGGACGCGCTCGGGCGGCAGGAGAACCCGCCGGACTTCGAGGTCGTGGTCGTGGACGACGGGTCGGGAGGCGAGACCCCCGGGCGCTTGGCGGCCTACCGGGCCGCCTTTCCGTTCCGGTTCTTCTCGCAGGAGAACGCCGGGCCCGCCGGGGCGCGCAACCGCGGCGTGCGCGAGGCGAAGGGCCGCGTCGTCCTCTTTCTCGGCGACGACACCGTGCCCGAGCCGGGCCTGCTCGCCGTCCACGGACGCACGCACGCGGAGCCACGCCCCTATCCGGTAGCGGTCCTCGGCTACACCACCTGGCCGCGGGACCTCAAGGTCTCGCCGTTTCTCCATCACATCAACGAGTACGGCCTGCAGTTCGGCTAC
This sequence comes from Acidobacteriota bacterium, assembly GCA_031370065.1. Taxonomy (GTDB): domain Bacteria; phylum Acidobacteriota; class Thermoanaerobaculia; order UBA5066; family Gp7-AA6; genus DAHUXD01. Next base: position 7,055 of record JANMPW010000595.1, on the reverse strand, counting down.
GGGCTGATCGAGGACACCGAGGCGGTGCCCTTCAACTTCTTCTACACCTCGAACGTGTCGCTGCCGCGGGATCTGCTCGTCGACGCCGGGCTCTTCGACACGAGCTTCCCGCACGCGGCGTGGGAGGACATCGAGGTCGCGTACCGACTGATGCAGCACGGCATGCGGATGCTGTATCGCCCGGCCGCGGTGGCTCGCCATCATCACGACATCACGTTCGCGTCGTTCCGACGGCGCCAGGAGAAGGCGGGGGAGGCGGCGGCGATCTTCTACGAGAAGCACCCCGCGCTCGGCGACTTTCTGGCCGTGCCGCTGGCCCGGACTCTGCCCGATCGCATGGGCCCGTTCGACAAGCTTCTGCCGTACTGGGCCGCCCTCTCCGAGCGGCGTGAGCTGCCCGGGGGGCGCAGGGCGGTCGACCGGGTCCTGCGCGACGACTACCTGAGGGGCTTGAAGCGGGGCCTCGCGGCGTCCGGACGGATCCCTTCCGGATGACGCTCTGACCTTGCCCGAGGTCAGGGGCGCCGGAGGGCGCCGGCGCGCGTTCGCTAGAAATCGTTAAGCCGCAGGCGCTTGGGCGTGGTCCCGATGTAAACCCGATGGCCTCCTTTTTGCTCTATTATTAGAGTGTGGAGGCGGTGTCGATGAACAGCTCCCTGAGTTTCCGCTCTGGTTTGCGCGCCCTTCTGGTCGCCGCGGTCCTCGTGCTGCTGGCAGAGCCTTCCGCGTTGGCTCAACGTCCGGCAGGGCCTCGGCCCGGCGGAGGAGGGCACGGCAGCGGTTACCACGGTCCCTCGATGCATGGGCCGGCCCCCGGAGGCGGCTACCATGGCGGCGCGGTCCACCCGAACCACGGGTACTACGGCGGAAGCCACAGGTACTACGGCGGAGGCCGCGGGTACTACCGCCCCGTGGGTTGGGGTTGGGGCGGCTGGGGCTGGGGTTGGGGCTGGGGACTCGGTTGGGGCGGCTGGGGCTGGGGATATCCCGGTTGGGGATATGGATACCCGGGCTGGGGCGCGTACTACGGTGCCGGCGGCTATGCGACCTTAGCCCCCGGAGATTGGGCCATCATCGCCACCGATGTCTCTCCCGAGACGACGCGCGTTTTCCTCGACGGCCGCTTCATCGGGATGGTCGAGGACTTCAACGGTCCGGAGTTTCTCTATTTGAAGAAGGGCGACTACCAGCTCGAGTTCCGCCTGGACGGTTTTGAGACGAAGACGATCAACCTGAGCGCGCAGAAGGGCGCCCAGATGAAAATCAGCGAGAAGCTCAAGAAGATCCCGGGCGCGGCGCAGTTTGGCTCCTACGAGAATCCGGAGCCCGAGGGCGGCGTGCAGCGCTACTGGACCAAGGAAAAGAGCGCGTCCTCCAATCCCGTCAACGTCCAGGCAGGTCCGAACCAGGCCCAGCCGTGGCGCGGGATCGGTGAATCGACCGAAGGGTCGCAAGCCGATGCGGGTCAGGAGCCGACGGCTGCCGAGTCAGGCAGCCAGGCCGCGATGGATCCGGCGCCGCAGTCGCCGACGACCGGGAGCTCCGAGGCGAAATCGCGCGCCCGCCTCATCTTCCGCATCATGCCGGGCGATGCCGCCGTCTATCTGAACGACCATTTCATCGGCACGGGCGAGGAGTTGTCCACGCTGACCCGGGGCTTCCAGGTCCCGCCCGGTCAGCACTCGATCACCGTCTCGCGGCCGGGTCTGGAAACCCGCGAGGAAACCGTGGTGGTTGGCCCCGGAAAGAGCGAAACAGTCGAGATCGCCCTGCAGCGGAATGAGCGCTAGCGCAGAGATCGACGGGAATTCCGGTTGACACTCGGATTCAGCCATATACTGAACGGCACTCGAAGGAATCGATTGGGGGGGCGCGAAGGACCGATGGCGTCTATCATCCTATGTTGCCACACCTTCCGTCAGTCCAGGTAGCTCCCAGGTCCGCACTCTTCCCGATCCTTCCGAAGCCCGTCGGCCCGGAAGCTCCCCACGGTTCCTTCGAGGTTTTCCCCTTCTTACGGTTTCGTAGGGGGCGGCTTTAGGGCCGCCCGCGGGCGGGGGTCGCCGTAGGCACCGCCTGCCGGGGGCCGGGCGGTAACCTCCGTCCCTACGGCCGCCGCGAAGCGGCGAAGAGTTCCAGCAGCACCTTTTCGTAATGCATCCGCCGGTTTCCCTTCCGGTTGTCCGGCGGGGGGTCGGCCGCGAGGAGCGCGGCTTCGCGTAGGGCCGAATGGGGGACGACGCGAGCCAGAGCGGCAAGCCTTCCGGCGACGGCGTGGTGGCGAATCGCCTCCGCGGGCGGCGCGCCGCCCGTCAGTGCGGCGTCGGCGAGCAGCTCGGCGAGCACTCGCGCCTGCGCGCGCTCGAGCGAGGCGAGGTGCTCGGCCGCGAGCACGAGAGCCGGCAGACGTCCGGCGCCGAGCCCCTCTTCGAGCGCGGAAACGACCAGCTGCCGCAGCGCCCGCGCTCCTTCGAGGCGGCCGGCCGGGTCCGTCTCGTCATCTGCAGCGAAAAGAACGAGCTCGCGCGCCTCTTCCCCGGAGAACCCGCGCGCCTCCCAGGCGCGCTGCCGCTCCGCGAGGGACGGCGCCGGAAGCGCGACCGGCGTGCAGCGGGAGCGGATCGTCGACAACAGGAGCTCCGGGCGGGTCGTGGTCAGGATCCAGCGAAAGCGCTCGCCGGGTTCCTCCAGGGACTTCAGGAGCGCGTTTTCCGCCTCGATCCCGAGCAGATCCGCGCGGACGATCCGGGCCACACGGCGCGCGCTCTCGTAGGGCCGGCCCGCCGAGAATGCAAGCGCCTCGCGGACCCGGTCCACGCGGATCTGGACTCCCTCGGGCTCGACCGAAAGGAAATCCGGATGCAATCCGGAGGCTACGCGCCGGCAGCTGCCACATCTCGCGTCGGGGTCGTCGCCAGGGCACAGGAGTCTTGCCGCCAGGCGCCGCGACTCGCGCTCGAGCAGCGCTTCCGAGTGTCCGCTCAAGAGCAGCGTACCCGGAAACTGCGCGGGGGAGCCGGCCAGCCGTTCGAGGACCTCTTCCGTCGCAACGGTCATGCGAGCCCGAATCGCGCGGAGAGAATCCGCCAGGTGTCGGCGAAGACGGCCGCGGCGTCGCCCCGGACGGGCACGACGGCGACGCGCTCGGGCTCGCGCCGGGCAATTGCGAGAAAGGCGTCGCGCACGCGCTCGTGGAAGGCCAGGGCGGCGGACTCGAAGCGGCCCTCCCCGGCATCGCGGCTCTTCGCGCGCGCGAGCCCCTCGCGCGGGTCGAGGTCGTAGACGAGCGTGAGATCGGGGGACAGGCCGTCGCGGACCCGAAGGTCGAGCTCCCGCACCATCCCTTCATCGAGGCCGCGGCCCGCCACCTGGTAGGCCTCGGTCGAGTCGCAGAAGCGATCGCAGAGGAGGTAGACCCCCGCGTCGAGAGCGGGGCGCACGATTTCCGCCAGGTGCTGGCGGCGCGCGGCCTCGATCAGGAGCCACTCGGTCATCGGGTCGAGCTCCGCGTGCCGGGAGTCCATCAGGATTTCTCGGATCCGCTCGGCGATCGCCGTGCCGCCCGGCTCCCGGGTCGCCCGAACGGGCCGGCCGGCCGCGCCGAGACGCTCGCCCGCGAGTTTGAGCTGCGTCGACTTGCCCGATCCCTCGACGCCTTCGAACGTGATGAAGGGCACGCGCGAAGAATAGCCCAGCCGGGAAACGGGAAACGGAAGCCGGGAAACGAGCGAGACTGGCGCTTCCCGTTTCCCGTTTTCCGTTTCCCGGGATCCCGCGCGGCATTGTCCCCGGCTGATTGCCATTAACATGGTCGCCCTCGGGAGTCCTTTTTCGCGTGGGGAGAATGAGAAAAGTCGAAGAGAAGGCCGGCCCGGCGGTCGCGTCGCGGCCCGCCTGGTTCCTGGCCGTCGGGTTCGTCGGCCTCGCGATTGCGATCGCCTCGATCGCCGACATGTTCTCCGCTCGCCCCTACGATGGGATCGTGCCCGTTCCCTATGGCCGCGAGGGCATCGAGATCCGCGCGACGGTCCCGGGCAGCCCCGCCGAGAAGGCCGGAATCAAGCCCGGGGAGTGCATCCAAGGCATCGGCAAGCGGATCGTGAAATCGAGCTCCGACGCCTCGGCGCAGCTGCGCCGGCACCAGATCGGCGAGAAGGTGATCTACCTCGTGCGCAACGGCCCCTGTCCGGCACAACCCCGCGCCGAGGCCGCGGGCGAACTGCGGGACGTGCGGGTCCAGCTTTCCTCGGAGCGGCTGGGAGGCCGGACCTACCTTTACGCGGTCGTCATCGGATTTCTGTTTTTCCTCATCGGGCTCTTCGTCTTCGTCCGCGTGCCGCAGGACCGCTCGGCGCGCATCTTCTTTCTGCTCTGTGTCCTCTTCCTCGTCTTCTTCGTGTGCCGCCTGCGGCCCGCGTCCTACTGGTGGATCGACGTGTTCGTCCAGAACACGGGGACGGTGAGTCTCTTCCTTCTGCCCGCCGTCTTCCTGCACTTCTTCCTGGTTTTCCCGCGGCCGAAGCGGCTGCATTTCGCTCGGGCCGACGAGTGGACGGGCGAGCCCCCTGCGCGCTGGAAGGTGGGTTTGCAGGACTTCCTCTCGACGAGCCCGGGCCTGCTCTACCTGCTCTACGCCATCCCGCCGTTCGTCTTCCTATACGACGTGTTCCGCCAGGTGCAAGGCGGGAAAGTCACAGTCCTCTCGGGCGCCCCGCTCTCCTCTTGGATCCTGCTCGGCGATTACCTGGTGCTCGGGCTCGTCGCGCTCGCGCACTCGGCGTTTACGCTCGAGGAATCGCGCGAACGCCGCCAGGCCTTCCATGTCTTCGTCGGCACGATCGTCGGCACGGTCCCGTTCGTCCTCTTCTTCATCGTCCTGCCCTCGGCCTTCGGCATCGACGAGTACGCCTTCTACGGGATCATCCCCATGATCCTGATCCCGCTCACCTTCGCGTACGCGATCGTGCGCTTCCAGATGCTGAACGTGCGGGTCATCGTGCGGCGGACGTTTCTGTACGCGGCGACGACGGCGGTCCTGCTCGGGCTCTACGCCCTCGTGGTCGCGCTCGCGAACCTCGTTTTCACGAGCTCCAAGGCCTCGGCCTCGCCTCTGTTCAACTTCGGGTTCTTCCTGGTCGGCATCTCGCTCTTCGAGGTGCTCCGGCGCAAGCTCCAGGCGCCGCTCGACAAGCTCTTTTTCCGGGAGAAGTTCGACTACCAGGCGGCCCTGCTCGAGATGAGCGAGGCGATCACGGGCAAGCTCGACCTCGGGCGCATCGCCGACTACCTGACGGCGAGCGTGGCCGCGACGATGCGCCTCGAGAAGGCCTCGATCTGGCTCCGGGACCGGGAAGGATCGCTCGAGCGCCGCGGGCACCGCGAGGACCGCCTCTCGCCGTCGGCGGCGCTGCGACGCGTGCTCCGGCAGGAGGGCAAGCCTTCCGAGCTCGGCGAGCTCTCGCTCCACTTCGCCGACGACGAGAGCGAGGAGTTTCGCAAGCGCCTGCTCGAGGAGGGCTTCCGGCTGCTCGTGCCGCTCGTCTACCGCGAGCGCCTGATGGGCGTCCTCGCCCTGAAGGAGAAGCTCTCGGGCGAGCGCTTCGACCGGGACGACCAGTCCCTGCTCTCGACGCTGGCCAACCAGTCGGCCCTCGCGATCGAGACGGCGCTGCTCCACGACGAGATGACGCGCCAGGCGGAATTGAAGCGCGACCTCGAAATCGCGCGCGATATCCAGACGAGCCTGCTGCCGCGCAACGTGCCCGAGATCAAGGGCTTTTCCTTCTTCGGCGGCAGCATCCCCGCGCGCGTGGTCGGCGGCGACTTTTACGACTTCATCCCGTTCGACGACGGACGGCTGGGGGTCGTCATCGGCGACGTGTCGGGAAAATCGGTCCCGGCCTCGCTGCTGATGGTCGCGGCCAAGGAGATCGTATACTCGCGCGCGCTGACGACGAGCGACCCGGGCGTGCTCTTCCGGGAGTCCAACCGCCGGATCTACTCGATCAAGCGGCGCATGTTCGTGTCGCTCGGCTTCTTCCTGCTCGACCCGGAGGCCATGACCCTGCGTTACGCGATCGGGGGGCAGCCGCTGCCGATCCTGGTGCGTCCGGGCGACGGCGGCCCGCGGTTCTTCGAGCCGCCGGAGCACCGGCTGCCGCTCGGGGCCTTCCGCGACGTGGCCTATGACACACGCGAGCTCTATCTGAGGCGGGGGGACCTGCTCTTTTTCTACACCGACGGGTTCACGGAGGCCATGGATTCGGCCATGAACCCCTACGGGGAGGAGAAGCTCATGGCCTCGGTGGAGGCCCACCGGCAGGGCCCCCTCGAGGAGGTCGCCCGGAGGGTCCTGGCTGACATCCGGGACCATGTCGGGGGGGCGGAACAGTACGACGACATGACCTTCCTCTTTCTGAGTGTGGATTAGCCGGATTCTGGGGGGATTCCGGGGAGAACTCCCCGATCCGCCATCCGTATGAAGGGGTTAGGGATGAAAAAGCGCCGGATCTTCTGGGTCCTCGGGATTCTCCTCCTGGCCGTTGCCGGGGGGGCGGCCGCCCTCTTTCTCTCCAGCCGCCGGGACGTCACCACGACCTCCGAGGCGGCCTACGAGGCCTACCGCGAGGCGATTCTCAACGAAAACCGCTTCTACTTCAAGGAATCCCGCGTCGGGTTCGCGAAGGCCCTGGAGCTCGATCCGACGTTCGCGATGGCCATGCTCGGCCTGGCCCGACAGTCCTCCGATCGTGATCAGCGGGTCGCCCTCATCAAGCGGGCCGCGCGCGAAAAGTCCCGCCTCACGGAGCGTGAGCGCCTCCACGTGGACATCAATCTCGCCGAGTTGGAAAAGAACCGGGACGCGGCCCTGAAGGCGGCCCGGGAGCTTCACGAGAAGTACCCGGACGACGTCCGCAGCGCGATGGTCCTCGCGGGAGAGCAGCTGGCGAAGGGCAATCCCGACCAGGCGATCAAGATCTTCGAGGACGTGCTCGCGGTCGACCCCAACAACGCTACGGCGTATAACCAGATCGGCTACTACTACGGCTACCGGG
>JANMPW010000586.1:0-1828 GCA_031370065.1 Acidobacteriota bacterium | reverse complement strand
TGATCGAGGACCCGCTCCACGAGACCTTCCACAAGATCGCCGAGGTGGACGCCGGTCCCTGCGTCTCCTGCCGGCTCTGCGAAACGGTCTGTGAGAAGGACGCGATCTTCGTCCCGAACCCGATCACCCAGGCGAAGCGGTACCTTCCCGCCCTGTGACCGAGACGCCGAAGGACGCACCGCCTCCCGGCGACGAGGAGTTCACCGAAGACCCCCGGGGCGCCGGGAAGCTCATCGCCCGGTTCTTCCTCCTCCCGCTCGTCGTCGTGGTGGCCGCGGTCGGCATCTTTCTCGTCTTCAACTACAGGACCTTCGAGCGCCGCGGTCCCCGCGACTACCTGCAGGAAGTGCGCGGCGGCGCGGCGAACCGCCGCTGGCAGGCGGCTTTCGAGCTCTCCCGCTCGCTCGGGAGCCTGCCTTCCGCCGAGCGGGCGGCGCTCACGGCGGAGACTCTGCGCGTCTTCGAGTCGCTGTCCCCGAAACGGCCGGACGATCTACTGGTCCGGCGCTACCTCGTGCTGGTGCTCGGGCGCCTCGGCGAGAAGGAGGCGGTGCCCGCGCTGATCAAGGCGACGACGGCACAGGACCCGGACACCCGCCTGTACGCGGTCTGGGCTCTCGGAAAGATCGGTGACCCCGCGGGGTTCGAGACCGTTCTCGCCTCTTCCCAATCCGAGGACGCCGGGGCGCGCAAGATGGCCGCCTACGTGCTCGGATCGCTCGGCGACCCTCACGCCATCGCCCGCCTCCAGGTGCTGGCGGAGGATCGCGTCGCCGACGTGCGCTGGAACGCGGCGATCGCGCTGGCCCAGCTCGGCGATCGCTCGGGCCTGCCGGTGCTGCGGTCCATGCTCGACCGCGTGGCGCTCGCGCGCCAGGCGGAGATCTCGAGCGATCAGGCGGAGGGGGCGATGGTCAACGCGCTGAAGGCCCTCGTCCTGCTGCGCGATGCGGAGAGCCTGCCGACGCTGGAGAAGCTCGCCCGGGAGGATCCCAACCTGCGGGTGCGGGACGCCGCTCGCAAGGCCGCCGAGGCCATCCGACCGAAATCGTCGAAACGCCTTGAGCGCTTGGACACCGTTTTGGTAGGCTGACGCCCTAAGAATTAATGTCGACCGCGCCTGATTCTCTCCCGTCGTCCCCGCCCGACGTCGAGCTCGACGGGGTCACCCGGCGTTCCACCATCAAGTGGATGGCGCTCGCCTGGACCGGCTTTGCCGCGGCGACGGCCGCCGGCCTGACTGCGACGGTCCGGTTTCTCTTCCCGAACGTCCTCTTCGAGCCGCCGACGCGGTTCAAGGCGGGGGACCCGTCGAGCTATGCCACGGGCGTCGACGAGCGCTGGAAGGAGAAGTTCGGCGTCTGGATCGTGCGGGACACCAACTCCATCTACGCCCTGGTGGCCGTCTGCACCCACCTCGGCTGCACCCCCAACTGGCTGCCGGCGCAGAACAAGTTCAAGTGCCCGTGCCACGGCTCGGGCTACTACGTGTCGGGCATCAATTTCGAGGGCCCGGCGCCGAGACCGCTCGAGCGCGCCGAGATCCAGATTTCCGGGGAAGACGGCGCCATCATCGTGGACAAGGCGACGCGGTTCCTCTACGAGCGCGGCCAGTGGACCGACTCCAAGGCTTTCATCAAGATGGTATGACGCCGCCCGTGGTCTCTCAGACCAGGGACGGCCACCCGGCAACCCGGTTTCCCTTAAGTTGAGGCGGAGGTTCGATTTGGGCTCTCGTTGGCGTGACCTGCAGCAATCGATCGTCTCGAGCCAGTTCTGGAAATCGGTCTTTCGCGTCGGGATCCCGAACACCAATCGCAAGCGGGTG
>JANMPW010000572.1:0-9115 GCA_031370065.1 Acidobacteriota bacterium | reverse complement strand
AGTACTTCGAGAGAAACTCCCGCACCCCCGGTTCCTGCACCGCCCTCGAGGCGATGCAGAGCTGGATGCCTTCGAGGGTCTGGGCGAGGTTGCGCGGGCCTCCGGGGAGCTTTCCGACGCGGCCTCCGAGGAAGGCCTTCGCATCTTTCTCCCGCTCGGCGTCGCAGAAGCCCGAGGCCACGTAGGTGATTCCTCCCGTCGTCTCGCGCGGCATCCGCGCGATGATCGCGTCGAAGTTCGCCTTTACGAAATCCCACAGCGCCGCGCGGCCCGGATCGGTATCCAGAGCCGAGTAAAACGCGTCGATCGTCTCGCGGAAGTCGAGCGACGGATCGAGGCTCAGCGAGAACGCCTCTTTCAGAAGCGCCGGATCCACGAAACTGCCGAGCGCGGCGTAGAGCCGCCCACGGTCGCGACGCTCCGGCGCGGTTTTCGCGGCCGCGCGGAATCGGTCGAAGAGCGTCCGGTCGCCGTACCGCGCGGCCACTTCGAGGACCTGCCCGATCAGGTCCGGACTCACAGCCGTCCGGTCGGCGAGCCATTTGAGCGCCAGGCGCCGGGCCTCCGACTGCAGCCCCGGCTCATCTGCCTCGCGCGCCACGAACCCCACGAGGCCGTAACGCAGAAGCCGCGTGTCGTCGTCCTCCCCCGGCTTGCCCGTGAAGCCGAGCGCGCGGGCCCGCGCGCCATACATCTTCGAGAGGAAGCGAGCGTAGTTGGGCTTCAAGTCCGACGGCACGAGGTGCTCGCGGATATCCGAGGCGATGCGGAGCGTCGATTCGACGATCTGGCGCGAGGGGTCCCCGGAGAAGCGCGGCACGAGAGCGAGCGCGTCGGGCATGGGAAGCGCCCCCGCCTGCGCCAGCGCGTTGACGTCGCGGATGACGCCGACGCGTTCGGCCACGGTGAGCTGCCTATCGGCGACCGCGAGGAGCTTCGGAAGCAGGTCGCCCTTGTAGAGCGCGCGGTAGTAGCCGAGCTCGCCATCGTTGGCGAGCAACCACGCGGGGCACGCGGCCCCGGGCGCTGGCATCGAGCCCTTCCCCTCCGTCAAGAGGCTGCAGGCCCGCGCGTCTTTGCCGCCGGATCCGGCACGTGCGCAGATGGGCACGCGCCAGCTCTGCCCCGCGGCGCCGGTCGAGCCGATCGGCAGCAGGCGCTCCTGCGAGAGAGACAGGCGCGCGGCGCCGCCCGCGCAATCGAGCGAGACCGCGACGACGGGCACGCCCGGCTGGTCGAGAAACGTCGAGAAGGCCGCGGCGACACCCGGCCGGCTCGCAGACTCGAGCGCGTGGAGGAAGTCGCGCACCGTCGCGTTGCCGAAGCGGTGCGCCTCGAGGTAGTCGTGCACGCCGGACTGGAACTTCGCGGCTCCGACCCATGCCTCGAACATGGTCAGCACCGCCGCGCCCTTCTGGTACGAGATCCCGTCGAAGGCGTTGACGATGTCGTCGTTCGACGCGATCTCCTGCCGGATCTTGCGCGCGGAGACGAGCATGTCGTCGAACATGACGTTCGAGCTCGCAACCACCCGCGAGACGTCCTCGGCCCATTCCGGCTTCCATTCGATGATCGTCCGGTCCGCCATCCACGTGGCGAAGGACTCGTTCAGCCATACGTCGTCCCACCAGGCGAGCGTCACGAGGTCGCCGAACCACTGGTGCGCCATCTCGTGGGCGTTGGTCGACGCCTGGCGGCGCTGGAAGAGGATCGTCTCCTCGTCCGGCGAAGCCAGCAGGACGCGCTCCGACCACGTGATCAAGCCCGCGTTCTCCATGGCGGAGAACGTGACGGTCTGAGGGATCGCGAGCTGATCAAGCTTCTCGTAGGGGTACGCAATGCCGAAGTACGCCTCGAGGCGCTCGAGCAGCGGCCCCGTGGTCTGCGCCGCGTAGCGCCCCTGCGACGCCTTGCCCCGCGGGGTGACGATGCGGATGGGGGTCTTCTTCGCGCCGGCCGTTCCGGCGTCGAGGTAGTCGAACGGGCCGACGCCGAACGCGACGAGGTAGCTCGGCAGGGGCTCGGTCCTCTTGAAGCGGACGACGCGCGCGCCGTCTGAGCCGGCCGACTCGAGCTCGATCGGCGTGTTCGACACCGCCGTCGTCCCGCTCGGGATCCGGAGCGTCAACTGCCAGCGGACCTTGAAGGAGGGCTCGTCAAAGCACGGAAACGCCCGCCGCGCATCGGTCGTCTCGAACTGGCTGAAGACGTACCAGTCCGCCCTGTCCTTCTGGCGAAAAACTCCCTGCGTGGAGGTCTCATCCAACTTGCCGGTGTATTCGACGTGGAGCCTGACCCCGCCGGGCGCGACCGGCTCGTCGAAGGCGAAGCCGACGAAGTTCTCTCCGCCCGGGACCGCGTGGACGCCGACCGCGCGGCCACCCGCATTGGCCGACGCCTTCACGATGGTGAGGTCGCTGGCATTGAGCCATAGCAGGCCGGTCTTTTCCTTGATCCGGATCTCGATGTCGACCGAACCCCGGAACGTGTCCTTGCCGGGGTCGATCGCGAGGTCCACGGCGTAACCGAGGGGCTCCGCGGTCGACGGAAGGCGCAGCGTCGGGGGCTGAGGGCCGGGATCCGCCAGGGCCGGACCGGCCAGAGAAAGGACCAGGGCCGCCGCGGCCGCAAACATCCTGCCAAAAGACGTCGTTCGACGCATGCACGCTCCTTTTCGACACACTTCCAGACCCACTGTTATTCGTAGTTTTTCGGGAAAGGTTGCGTCCCGGAGGGGCCCTTGCGGAGGGAATAGACTCTTCGCCGCAGGGGAGGCCCCATGTCGAAGACAATCCTCGTGATGCTCGCCGCGCTCCTGGCCTTGGCCGGGGCCGCGCCGCAGGGGGGGCAACCGCTCGTGACGCAATCGACCATCGAGAAGCTCACGGCCGAGCTCGCGTCGAAGTACGGAGAATCCGAGCGCTCACGCATCGAGCGCGGGCTCCGGCAGGCCGCGCGGTTCTGGCGCAAGGAAGACGGCGACGAGGCCGCCTTCGCCGAGGTCGCTCGCGCGCAGATCGTCCAGGACTCCACGGCCCGCAACGCGCTCTTCTCGCGCATGGAGTTCGCCCTCGAGTCGCTCAACGGGCACATGAACGAGATCTCGCGCGACTTCCGCAGGCAGTCGGACCTCGACATCGGCCAGATCTACCCCTTCGACGAGATCCTCGCGGGCTACGACCCGTCGGCGCACGTCAACGACGACCTTTTCGGCAATCGCCTTGCCTTCGCGGTTCTCCTGAACTTCCCGGTCACGACGCTCGAGCAGCGCTTGACCGAGGGCGAGACCTGGTCGCGCCGCCAGTGGGCCGAGGCGCGGCTGGCCGAGCGCTTCTCGCGCCGCGTGCCGGCCGACGTCAACCTCGCGATCGCCGAGGCGGGCGCCAGCGCCGACCGCTACATTGCCCGCTACAACATCTGGACGCACCACCTCGTGGACGCGAAGGGGCAGCGCCTCTTCCCGGCAAAGCAGCGCCTGCTCTCCCACTGGAACCTGCGCGACCAGATCAAGGCGGACTACGCCGACAAGAAGGACGGGCTCGCCCGCCAGCGCCAGATCGCGTTGGTCTGCGACCGGATCGTCACCCAGACGATCCCGGAGCTCGTCGTGGACAACCCGCACGTCGACTGGGATCCCGCCACGAACGCGGTCAAGCTTTCGCCGGTCAAGGACTTCGACTCGGCCACGCCCCCCGGCATGAAGATCTCGAGCGCGCCCGAGCCCGACACGCGCTACGCGACACTGCTGGCGACGTTCCAGGCCGCGCGCAAGGCCGATCCGTATTCGCCGACCGCCCCGACGCTCATCGCGCGGCGCTTCGACGAAAACCGCCAGATCCCCGAGGCGCAGGTCCGCGCGATGCTCGAGGCCGTCCTCACCTCGCCGCTCGTGCCGAAACTCGCGGCCCTGATCGAGATGCGGCTCAACCGCCCGCTCGAGCCCTTCGACGTCTGGTACGACGGCTTCCGCCCGCGCGGTTCGAACACGGAAGAGCAGCTCGACGCGATCGTCCAAAAGCGCTATCCCTCGGCCGAGGCCTACAAGGCCGACATTCCGAATCTGCTGGTGCAGCTCGGCTTCTCGAAGGAAAAGGCCCAGTACCTCGCCGACCACATCGTGGTGGATCCCGCGCGCGGTTCGGGGCACGCCCTGGGCGCGCAGCGGCGGGCGGACCAGGCGCACCTGCGCACGCGCGTCGAGAAGGACGGCATGAACTACAAGGGCTTCAACATTGCCGTCCACGAGATGGGCCACAACGTCGAGCAGACGTTCTCGTTGAACGACGTGGACTCGACGCTCTTGCAGGGCGTCCCGAACACGGCCTTCACGGAGGCGCTCGCCTTCGTCTTCCAGGCGCACGACTTCGAGCTGCTAGGCCTGGCGAAGCCGGACGCGAAGAGCCAGGCGCTGAAGACCTTGAACGACTTCTGGGCCACCTACGAGATCGCCGGCGTCGCGCTCGTGGACATAGGCGTGTGGCACTGGATGTACGACCATTCCGACGCGACGCCCGCGCAGCTCAAGGAAGCGACGCTCCAGATCTGCCGCGAACTCTGGAACAAGTACTACGCACCCGTCTTCAAGAAGAAGGACGTCGTCTTCACGCTCGGCATCTACTCGCACATGATCCATTCCTTCCTCTATCTGCCCGATTACCCGCTCGGCCACCTCATCGCGTTCCAGATCGAGCAGCAGGTCGAGAAAGCGCGCAACCTCGGCTCCGAATTCGAGCGGATGGCGAAGATCGGCAACGTCGCGCCCGACACCTGGATGAAGCAGGCGACCGGGGCGCCCGTCGGCGCGCAGGCGCTGCTGGCGGCCACGGAGAAGGCGCTGGCGGCGCTGGCGCGGTAGCGCGGATCCAGTACATCCTCGCGTGGTAGACAAGAGAGGCGAGATGCAAGAGCGCGCTCTCTGGAAGGTGATCCTCGCCTCGAGTCTGGGGACGCTCTTCGAGTGGTACGACTTCTACCTCTACGGGTCTCTCGCCGTCTTTTTCGGCGAGCTCTTCTTTCCACCGGGCAACGAGCGGGCCGCGCTGCTGGCGAGCCTGGCCACCTTCGGCGCGGGTTTCGGCGTGCGGCCGCTGGGGGCGCTCGTGTTCGGCCGCATCGGAGACCGCATCGGCCGCAAGTACACCTTCCTCGTCACCATGGTGACGATGGGCCTCTCGACCGCTTCCATCGGGTTCCTGCCGACGTATGCAAAAGTCGGGCTGATCGCCCCGGTTCTGCTCGTCACCCTGCGCCTCGTGCAGGGCCTCGCGCTCGGCGGCGAGTACGGCGGGGCGGCGACCTACGTCGCCGAGCACGTGCCGGACTCCCGGCGCGGGTATTACACGAGCTTCATCCAGACGACGGCCACGCTCGGTTTCTTTCTTTCGCTCGGAGTCATCGGCACCTGCCGCATCGGGCTCGGGCCCGAGGCATTCAAGGCCTGGGGCTGGCGGGTGCCGTTTCTGGCCTCGTTCCCGCTGCTCGCCGTGTCACTCTACATCCGCCTGAAGATGCGTGAGTCGCCCCTCTTTGCGCGGCTGAAGACCGAGGGCCGCGTGTCGAAGAACCCGATTAAGGAGAGCTTCGCGAACCCGAGGAACCTGAAGTTCGTGCTCCTCGCGCTTTTCGGCGCGACGGCGGGCCAGGGCGTCGTCTGGTACACGGGCCAGTTCTACGCGCTGACGTTCCTGCAGAAGCCGCTGAATCTCGACTGGCGGCTCGCGTATCCGCTCGTCTCCGTGGCGCTCGTGCTCGGAACGCCCTTCTTCATCGTCTTCGGGCGCCTCTCGGACCGCATCGGGCGGAAGAGGATCATGCTGGCCGGGTGCCTTCTCGCCGCCCTGACGTACGTTCCGCTCTTCGTCGCGATGAAGACGCTCGCCAATCCAGCGATGGTGGCGAGCGTCACGGCGCTGCCACTCTCGAACCAGGCCGGCATCGTCGCCATCCTCTTCGTCCAGATGCTCTACGTCACGATGGTCTACGGCCCGATCGCCGCCTTCCTCGTGGAGCTCTTCCCGACCTCCATCCGCTACACGTCCATGTCGCTGCCCTACCACCTCGGCAACGGCTGGTTTGGCGGATTCCTGCCGCTCATCGCCACGGCCGTCACCACCTCTGCGTGGGCGAAGGACAAGTTCGGCGCGAACGCAATCTACACGGGCCTCGCCTACCCCATCGCCATTTGTCTCATGACCCTCGCCGTCGGCGGGCTCTTTGTCCGCGAGACCAAAGACCATAAGATCGACACGCCGATCCGGTAGCCCGAAGCAAGGCGGGGCCATTGCGGGCCGTACCTGCAGTAGCATTCGACCCAGGTTTCAGGGCTGAACAATGCGCTGCTCTTCGTGCTCGGCCGAGGTACCGGAAGCGAGCCGCTTCTGTCCGGCCTGTGGCGCGCCTGTGGGCTCGCTTTCGCAGCTCCCTACGGGTCTGGCGACGCCGTCGATCGCGGAGGCCGCTCTCCGGCGGGGCGCGTCGGATAGTCCGGTCGGCCGCCTCGCCTCCTCGCCCTCGCTCGATGGAGGCGGCTTTTCGCCCGGCACGATCCTCGCCGAGCGTTTCCGCATCATCGGCCTCGTCGGCCACGGTGGCATGGGCGAGGTCTATCGCGCCGACGACCTGAAGCTCGGCCAGCCGGTCGCTTTGAAGTTTCTCCCGGAAAAGCTCGCGTCGGAGCCGGCCTTCATCGAGCGCTTCTACGCCGAGGTGCGCCACGCCCGCGGCGTCTCGCATCCGAACGTCTGCCGCGTCTACGACGTCGGCGAGATCGAGGGACGGCACTTCTTGTCCATGGAGTACGTCGATGGCGAGGACCTCGCGTCGCTCCTGCGACGCATCGGGCGGCTCCCGCAGGACAAGGCGATCGAGATCGCGCGCGAGATGTGCGCCGGGCTCGGCGCGGCGCACGACAAGGGTGTGCTGCACCGGGACCTGAAGCCCGGCAACGTCATGATCGACGGCCGGGGCCGCGCGAAGATCACCGACTTCGGTCTCGCGGTCGGCGTCGACGACGACAAGGGCGGCGCGGAAGTCTCCGGCACCCCCGCCTACATGGCGCCCGAGCAGCTCGCGGGCAAGGGCGCCTCGATCCAGAGCGACATCTACGCGCTCGGTCTCGTGCTCTACGAGCTCTTTACCGGGCGCAAAGCCTTCGAGGCGGCGACGCTCGCCGAGTGGAGGCGCAAGCACAGCGAGGAGCAGCCGACCGCCCCCTCGACGGTGACGCCCGGCTTCGATCCGGTCGTCGAACGCGTGATCCTGCGCTGCCTCGAGAAGGAGCCGAAGTTGCGGCCGCGGTCGGTCGCCGCCGTGGCCGCGGCGCTGCCCGGAGGCGATCCGCTCGCCGCCGCGATCGCCGCCGGAGAGACACCCTCGCCCGAGATGGTTGCCGCCGCCGGCAGCGACGAAGGAATGAAGCCGGCGGCAGCATGGATTTGTCTGGTACTGATCCTCGCGGGATTGGCGCTCGCCGCGTATCTCTCGCCCCGCGCCTACCGCCATGGGCACGTGTCGCTCGAGAAGCCGCCCGAAGTCCTCACCGAACGGGCGAAGGGAATCATCCAAACGTTCGGTTACACGGAGAAGCCGCTCGGCACCGCGTGGGGCTTTTCCGGAAACGGTGAGTACCGGAGCTGGGTCGAGGAGCACGACAAGTCGAAGGACCGCTGGAGGGACATGGAAGACGGGCGTCCGGCCGCGATCTACTTCTGGTACCGGCAGAGCCCCGGCCAGCTCATCCCCGAACGCTTCCGCGGGGAAGACTTTGGGGGGATACAAGTCAGCGAGACCGATCCGCCGCAAACGACGAGCGGCATGATCAGCGTCGAGCTCGACCCGTTGGGCCGCCTGATTCGCTTTGAGGCGGTCCCGTCTTCCGGGCCGCAGGCGTCGTCCGCCACGGTCGATTGGTCGATCCTTCTCGCCGAAGCCGAGCTCGACGCCGCGGCCTTCTCGCCGACCGAGCCGCAGTGGCTTCCCCCCTCGTACGCGGATGCCCGGATGTCGTGGGCCGAAAGCAAACCCGAACGACCCGACCGGCCGCTGCGCGTCGAGGCGGCGGCCGTCAACGGACGGCCCGTTTTCTTCGAACTTGCCGGCCCCTGGAGCCGTCCGCCCCGGACGACTCATCCGGCCGAGCTGACGGGGGTCAGCCGGGACTTCGACCTCCTGTTTCTCGGCATACTGGTCGTCGGCGCGGCGCTGATCGCCCGGCGGAACCTGCGTCTGGGCCGCAGCGACCGTCGAGGGGCCATGCGCCTGGCCGCCTTCACGTTCGCTGGCTCGATGCTCAGCTGGGCGTTCCTGGCGAGTCACGTCGCGGGCGATTCGGAGCTCGCCCTGCTTCTCCTGGGCGCGAGCGTCTTCCTCTTCCTCGCCGGCGTGAGCTGGCTGCTGTACGTCGCTCTCGAGCCGCTCATCCGGCGCCGCTGGCCGGACTCGCTGATCGCCTGGACGCGTCTGCTCTCGGGCCGCTTTTCCGACCCGCTGGTCGGGCGCGTGCTCCTGGCAGGCGCCCTGCTCGGCATTTTTGGAGCCATCGCCCGGGAGCTGCGGGAGCTCGCACTCCGAGCCTTCGTAGCGACGCCTCCGATTCCGCCCTTCCCGTGGGACACGACGTTGCGTGGCCCGCGAGCCGTAGCGACTCACCTCTCCAACCCCGCGATCGCCATGTTCTTCGCGCTCGCCACCGCGATGCTCTACTTCCTGCTGCGCGCGGTTCTCAGGAAGGAGTGGCTCGCGGCCTCCGTCTTCGTGCTGTTCTTCGCTGTGCCTTCGTTTCTCGAGGGTGGCCCGATTTCCGGGGCTTTCGGCCTCGTCGTAGCCGCCGCCTCGATCCTCGTCTTCCTGCGCTTCGGCCTGCTCGCTCTGGTCTTTGCCGATCTCTTCGGCCACTGCCTGCAGTTCCCGCTGACGACCGACTCCTCGGCCTGGTACGCCGGGACATCGCTGTTCGTGCTCAGCTATCTCGCAGCGCTCGCGATATATGGTTTCCGCATCGCTCTGGCCGGCCGGCCCATGTTTTCCGGAACGAGCCTCGACGATTAGGAGGACATCGATGCTGCCTCGCCGCTCCATTCTCGGACTCGCCTTGCTGCTCGTTTCGGCGCTCGGCCTC